>CAZAQQ010000103.1:0-6227 GCA_964487485.1 uncultured Candidatus Bathyarchaeia archaeon
AGCAGGTCTAGCAACTATAGAGGTCTTAGAGCAAGATGGAGCTTATGATCACATTAATTGGGTAGCTGAAAAAGTGAAGGAGCGTATAAGAGGCTCTTTTGAAAGACACGGTGTTAACGTGCAGCTCGTAGGGGCTTGTTCTATGTTTCAGCCAATATTCACCTCAAAGGAAGTCAGAAACTATAGAGACGTAGCGAGATCGGATTCGAAGAAACGCATAGACTTCGATATGGAACTAGTTCAACGGGGCATTTACGTTAGACCTGGCAAAACGTACTACACTTCACTTGCACATACCAAAGATGATGTCGCCAAAACGCTAGACGCAATTGAGAATGCTGCGAAGGTTTTGGCAACATGACTCCATGCAACGTGACTATATCCATGGATGGAACGGTCGGATTTTACAAGTGAATCTTTCGGAAAAGAAGGCCACGATTGAAGAGTACGGTACTAGCCATGCTTCTTTTCTCGGCAGAGGGAGGCTGACCTGCCAAGATTCTCTGATGAGTTGAAGTGTCAGCACTGTTGTGGCGAGCAGATATCCACCTTACTTGGTCCGTTCCCTAACAGTCTTGTTCACAATTTCTACTATGTCATACAATTCCATCTTTGATTCATTAGCCTGGATGGCTTCTCGAAAGTTTCCCCAGCAGAAAGGGCAACTGCTCGTCAAGGCTTCAGCACCTGTTTCAGCGGCTTCCTCGATTCTAGTTCTAGCCATCTTGATGGACTCTTTTCGGAAACCCGACTTGAAGCCTCCGCCAGCGCCGCAGCAAGTTGCCCACTCTCTATTTCTAGGCATTTCTACTAGTTCCAATCCTGGTATCGCCCTCAACACTTCTCTAGGGGGGTCATATACCTCTGCGTGTCTTCCGAGGTGGCAGGGATCATGATACGTAACCTTTTTCTTGAACTCTTTCTCGAGCTCGGATTCGCCTTTCTTTATTAGGTTGGCAAGCAGTTGGGTCGTGTGAACCACCTTGAAGTCGAACTCGACACCTACCAGATCCTTGTATGTATCTGTATAGTCGATTTTCCAAGTCTTGTAACACCCTGCGCATGTTGTGATTATTGCATCTGCCTCTGCTTTGTTTGTGATGTCAACGTTATGCTGAACTATCTTCCGTACAGGCTCCCATTGCCCCGTTCGAAACATTGGCGAGGAGCAGCACCATTCATCCTCTAGAATTGTGAAGTCAAGCTTAAGCTTCCTGAACACCTCAACTGTGTCTCTTGCAATCTTCTTCTGCCTATAGGATGAGGTGCAACCGACGAAGTACACGTATTCAGCTCTCTTGGGCATTTCACGTTTTATTTCGCTTGCCAACCATTTGGTTCTGTCAGCATGTTTCTCCAAATAGGGATTGTGTTCTTTCTTTACATGATCTCCCCATTTTTTCTGGACTGGAAGTGGAGCTATCTCAGCTTCTTTTTTCCTGTTAACATTCACAACATCTGCTCGAAAGGCCTCAATGATTGAAGTGATATTCATGCTGCATCGTGCAGAGCAGTACCCGCACGTTGTACAGGCGTATATCCTCGTTGCAAGTTCATTCGTAAGATCGAGTTTTCCCTGTAAGACTGCCCAAGCCATTCCCATTCGGCCACGCCCACTGTAGGATTCCAAACCGAAAATCTTGTAGGTTGGGCATTCTTCCCGACAAAATCCACACTTACATCTATTGCACGCATAGATGTCTTGTTCAAAACTAGCTATGTTCAGGGTAATCCCCTCAATCTGGAAGTTTTTTACCAGGATTCATGACATTCTTCGGATCCATCATTCGCTTCATTTTTTTCATCAATTCAATCGCTGTTGGCGTGTGCTCAACCGGTGTCAGACTTCGCGTTACAGCCATACCTACGCCTCTACTTGAGCTTACGGTGCCGCCGCATTCTATTGCGTACTTTGCCAATTCATGTATGAACCTTCTGGCTCTTTCCACCTCCTTCTGGTCTTTGTCATTCACGTTTATGGTAAATATGCAATTTGGCGCGAATTTAATTCTCTTGCAATACATGAAGCAGCCTGTGGCAGGCTTGAGCTCATGCTTTTTCAGTAGTTTTTGATAGGTCTTATACATGAAAGGTACCTTACTTAATGGGACGCAGAGATCTACACCTGCATATTTGTGTTCTCTCTGAGATAGTGGCCAAGGATTTTCACCAGCATCATAGGACAAAGTATGCTTTTCGGTCCAAAATATGTCAACAAGTTCTTGTTCTTCTACGGCTGTTCCATCAGCCTCCGAACAGATCTTTAGCGCAATGTTCTCCTGAAACGTGTTAACCTCCTTCCAACCCGCAAATGAGATGGCCATAGCCGCTTCTGTCTCTTCCGGGATCCTAGACGCTTTGTTAAACTTGACTTCGTATAGTCTAGTATAGTAGAGGAAGCCTTCTTTAGCTACGATGTGAATCGATTCAGGATCTAACCCAGCCTCTATTATCTTTAAACCAGCATTTATCGCGCTTTCGAAAGAATCGAAAGTTATGATGGAAACGCGGCGATACTGCGGAAGCCTATATACTCTTAGCGTGGCTTCTGTGACTATGCCGAGAGTTCCCTCTGATCCGATGAATAACCAGTGTAAGGGATAGCCTGAAGCGCTACCTGGAGCTTTTGAGCCGAACTTGAGCATTTCTCCTGTAGGTAAGACCACTTCTATCCCTAGTAAATAGTCAACCAAGCTTCCGCCATATTTTGTTCCAAAAGTTCCTATGTTGTCGCAAGCTATGGCAGCGCCAACGGTTGATGCAGACTTACTCTCAGGGTCATGAGGCCACCAGAGTCCGTATTTTTTCAACCCTTCATTTAGCTTCTGAACGGTAATTCCCACTTGCGTTTTCACGGTCAGATTTTCCTCATCTACTTCAACTATCCTATTGAGTCCCTTCATATCGACTGTTATTCCACCTTTGACAGCAAGTGCACCGCCAGATAAGCCGGTTCCGCCTCCCCAAGGAACAACAGGTATACTCTCCTTGCTTGCTAGGCGCACAACTTCAGCAACCTCAGATGTCGTTCTAGGACGAACTACAACGTCCGGCATGAACATCGTACTGGCATCAATAAGCGACCAGTCTCTACTGTAAGGTATCAAATCAACCTTATCGCATGAGATGTTTTCAGGGCCAACTATGCTTTTCAAAGTTTCAAGTACTCTTTTGTCAAGTCCAACCAAATCAGATTCCAGCTTGATTCCCGTGCAAAGACATTAAATATCAAAATATATTTAACGTGCACGAAAGGGCGGAAGGATTTGGGAAACAAAGAGGAAATTATCCGTAAACTGAGGGAAATCATCTTTCGAGGAGATTATGAGATGGCCGCTAAGGTCGCCGAGGAGTCTGTAAACGTGGGCGTAGGTCCAGTCGAAGCGGTGGATGAGCTGATGAGAGCAATGAGAGAGCTTGGCGATCTATTCGGCAAAGGCGAACTGTTTTTGACAGACTTGATGATGGGGGCTGAGGCGATGAAAGCTGCGTTGAGGGTACTGAGCCCCGAACTGCTAAGAACGAAAGGGCCGGTGCGAACCATAGGAAGAGTCGTTATTGGAACCGTTCAAGGTGATATTCATGATATCGGAAAGAGCATAGTTGCGACAATGCTGATTGCGAATGGCTTTGAGGTTGTTGACCTTGGCGTCGATGTGCCAGATGAAGTCTTTACAGAAAAAGTTCAAGAACTTGGACCGGACGCCCTTGGGTTGTCAGCGCTTATGACTACGACAAAGCTGAAACAGAAGGATATCATATCGATGCTGAAAGTCCGCAATTTGAGGGACAAAGTCAAAGTCGTCATCGGCGGCGCCGCGACGAGTACGGAGTGGGCTAAGGAAATAGGCGCCGACGCGTATGCATCGGACGCAGTTATCGCCGTGGCAAATATGAAGGAGCTGCTAGGCATAGAAGGGGTTTAGATATGATGCTAAGAGGACGCATTGAAGTACTAACAAAAGACGAACTTTACGATGTGCACATGGCAACATTGGAGGTTTTAGAAAGAACAGGCGTTGTGATAGAAAACGATGAAGCACTGAAGATTCTAGATCAGTCTGGAGCACCAGTAGACTACAAGAAACGTTTGGTGAGAGTTCCACAATACATGGTCAAGGAAGCGGTTAAGAAAGCTCCAACTAGAATAACCTTGGCAAGTCGAGACGGAAAGCACGATATGAAGTTGGAAGGCAGCAAGACCTACTTTGGCACACTCGGATGCCCACCAAATATGCTCGACCTGGAAAATGGGAAGAAGAGATTGATGACAAAAGCTGATCTCGAAGGCCTTGCAAGGGTGGCTGACGCTTTGGAACACGTGGATTACTTCCACATCATGGGGGCGCCTCAAGATGTTCCCGCAGAGGTTTGCGACCTGCACCGCTGGGACGCAACAATAAGAAACACAAGTAAACACATAGTAGGAGGCACAGTATATACAAAGGAAAACCTGCCATATCTTATCAAAATGCTTTGCTCCGTTGCTGGAAGCGAAGAGGATTTAAGGAAACAACCGTTTGTCACCGGTGTCGAATGCCCTGTTGCCCCTCTATGGCATGGAGATCGCCAAATATCCTTGACGATAGAGTTCGCCAAGCATAAACTCCCCATCGCCATTTATTCAGAACCGCAAGCAGGAGGAACATCGCCAGTCACATTGGCGGGAACACTGGTTGTGACCAACGCCGAGGTTCTGAGCGGGCTCGTCGCCACTCAGTTTGTGAGCCCTGGAGCACCAGTGCTATACTGTAGCGTTGCTACCATAATGGATATGAGGACTGGCAACATCGCTTTTGGATCGCCTGAGACTGCTCTGTTAACAGCAGCCACTACGCAAATGGCTAGGTACTATCAGATTCCTAACATAGGACCGGGTGGAAGGACTGATTCGAAGATTCCGGATGAGCAAGCCTCATACGAAAAGAGCATAGGTGCACTAATGTCTGCCTTAGCTGGGGTGAACCTCAGTGGTATGGCAGGATTGCTTGACTCTAATCTTCTTGCAAGTTCTGAACAACTCGTTATCGATAATGAGATTATCGGGAGAGTGAAGCGTGTGGCTAAAGGCTTTGATGTGACAGATGACACGTTAGCGACAGACATTATCGACAAAGTAGGCCCTCGCGGAGTGTTTCTAGCTCAACGACACACACGTGACTATCTTCAAAAAGAGCATTACATGCCAATATTGGGTGATAGGAGATCATACGATGGTTGGACTAAGGACGGCGCTAAAGACATTCGAGAAGTAGCTAGAGCGAAAGCGAAGGAGATCTTGGCAACCCATAAACCGGAACAGTTGGAAAATGACGTGGAAAAAGAGCTGGTAGCTATAGTAAGCGAAGCAGAGAAAATGTATAGGTAACAGATGCTTCTAACCAGCGCCATATGCTAAGCTATTTCACACATTGAATGCCTTTGATTCAGTGTTCTCTCTTGATGGCTATTCTTGCATGGGCAGCATCCCCCATAGAGACGGCTGGAAGAACAGGCAGGAATGTCAAAGTCACAAGTATCTACAAGTGGCTTTGCGACACTTGCGTCACTAACCAACCTTAGGAGTCCGTTAATCGCGGCCCTCATATTCAAGGCGACCCTCTGTAGCCAGCGGAGGAGAGCAGCCTTCAGGTTTGTCTCGGGAAGAGGGTGATCTGCTTCAAGATAGAAGCGTCTGTGCAGAGCCGCAGGCTTATTATAGTTTTCCCGAAAGAGCATTTTGTTCAGAAGGCGTTACGATTGAGGTTTGATAGAGTCATCTCTACAGTAGATACTCACACGGCTGGAGAGCCCACTAGAATAGTAGTCTCAGGTGTTCCGAAGATTCGCGGCAAGACTCTCGGCGAAAAGGTAGAGTACCTGAGAAATGAGTTCGACTTCATAAGAAGCGCCATAATGATGGAGCCAAGGGGTCACAATGACATGTATGGAGCGATAATTACTGAGCCCACGATTCCCGAAGCTGATTTAGGGGTTATCTTTGCAGATTGCGGAGGCTACCTTACCGGGTGCGGGCACGGATCGATCGGCGTGGCTACAGTGGCTGTGGAACTTGGTTGGGTTAAAGCCGTAGAACCTTCAACGAGCGTCTTCTTAGATACTCCGTCTGGTTTGGTCAAAGCTAATGTTCATGTTCAGAACGGCAGGGTTAAAGAGGTTACAATTCGCAATGTTCCTTCATTCCTCTACAAGCCTGATGTTCAGCTTTCCATTCCTTCTCTAGGTAA
>CAZAQQ010000104.1:0-6197 GCA_964487485.1 uncultured Candidatus Bathyarchaeia archaeon
TGAAAAACAAGAGCCTGTTTGAGCTTGGGCGTGTCCTCTGCGTCATCGGCGGAGTAATCATGGTTGTACTTGGAATCCTAGGCTTCCTTGGACATAGCTTCATGATGTTTATGCATTGGGGAGCCTTTGGAGGCTGGGGCATGTGGGGTATAGTAACTTTGATCTGCGGAATAATCGTCCTAATTGGGTCTGGAAGACTGACGGAGCTCGCTTGGACAATCGTAGTCATAATAGTCGGTTTAGTCGGCGGCGGTGTCGGAGGAGTACTTGCGTTCTTGGGCGGAATAATTGCACTAATCGCTACATACGTCTAGGGCCAAGCTTAACATCAGGATATAGAGCAAAAATTCCCAGCATGCGTGGACTGATAATTAGAAATTAGCCGGGTGCTTCACTCACAGTAAGATTCAGCACTACCTCAGCTACGTCACTCGAGTATTCCGTTACTCTACGGAGGCTCTCTATGATTAACCGCAAACAAGATATTTCCTCAGCCCCCAACTTTTGCCTCGATACTTGGGCTAATGCCTCTTTTTCTAACAACTCTATCGCTCTTGCCTTTTCAATTACTTGATCCGCCCGCTCGTAGTCTTTCTTGAACAGTGATTCAAATGCACCTTCGAAAATCGATCTAGAGAAACTGCTCATCTTGAAGATTCTGGTGAATAGACTCTGGCTCGGGGGTGTCTTCATCATGAGTATGTTTTCGCAGATGTCAGCTGCGTGGTCTGCTATTCTTTCAACGCTTTTCGTTACCAGTCGATAACCTAGGCAGTCCCTAGCATCATTTAGGCCAATTTCTTTGATGATCCGTTCGCTTTGCACTGCAGACTTCAGTTGTCTTATTGCATAGAAGCTGAATCGATCAACCTCGTCATCCATGCCGATGACCTCCTTAGCTAGTTGATGGTTAAATTGCTCCAAAGACTTCATAGCGTCTTCATGCATTGATGTGGCGATAATGCACATTCTCCGCAGAGCACTTTCAATAGAGAGCTCTGGATAGCTCAATAGTACTTGCAGGGCCATTTCGTTCGAAGAATCGCTAACAACTTCGGTTCCAACGAGCTTTCTCCTGGCCCCGTCTTTCACGATGCTCCTCTGCATGGAGTCCATCCTGTCCTCCTTTGTCTTTAAGCGGATTAGATTGTAGCCGACAAGGTAGAAGGCAATAATTCTTCTCATGATTGTGTAAGGGTTGTCGTGAGATGAAACAAATATAGTCACTTCTTCTGGTTTTTCGCGTTTCTTCATTTTTGGGGGCGTTAGCAAAAGCGTCGAGTCATTTTGCTTCAGGAAAGTCAGTCGGTCACCAGCCTTCAGGCCCATTTCTAAGATCCATTTCTTAGGCAATGATATGATGTAGGAGGATCTCCCGGTCAATTGGATCTTTCTAACTTCTTCCGTGACCTCAGCAATCATTGTTCTCCAGCCTTTCTATACGATCTATATAGTTCGAGTAACGCTCTATATTTCATTTCGACTACTCATATATTTACAGTTTTCCTCTCATCCCACAAGAAGAGGAATATGGCAGATGACAAATCAATACAGAAAAGTTGTCGGGGTTGCAGTAATCATAGTAGTCGCAGTAGCGGGTTATGTAGGTTATGTCAACTATTTCAAACCGGCATCCACCACTCAGCCTTCGCAGATCGTAACTCTTACGGGAGCAGGGGCAACGTTCCCCTATCCTCTCTACCAGAAATGGGCTTCAGAATATGAAAAGGTAGACAATACGATCCGGGTAAACTATCAATCCATTGGAAGCGGCGCTGGCATTAGACAAATAATAGAGAGAACAGTTGATTTCGGCGGATCAGATGCGCCAATGACAGACGCGCAACTGAAGACAGCTCCCGGAGAAATACTGCATATTCCAACGGTGTTGGGCGCGGTAGTCGTAACTTACAACATCCCAGGCATTTCTAGAGCGCTCCATCTCACTCCAGATGTGCTTGCAAGCATTTTTCTAGGCGAAATCGAGAGGTGGAACGACCCCAAGCTGGCTGAAATCAATCCCACTCTTTCGTTGCCTGAGAAGGACATTGCATTAGTCCATAGATCTGATGGAAGTGGCACGACCAACATTTTCACAGATTACCTCAGTAAAGTTGACCAGAGGTGGGCAACCAAGGTAGGGATGGGAACATCTGTTAACTGGCCAGTAGGAATTGGAGCTAAGGGCAATGAGGGCGTCAGCGGTCAAGTAAAGCAAACACCTTACTCAATAGGCTATGTTGAACTGACCTATGCGATACAAAATAATCTGCCTTGTGCTCTGCTTAGGAATCAAGCTGGTAAGTTCATCGAGCCCACCTTAGAGTCTACAACTGCGGCGGCAGCCGGAATAATTCAAAGCATTCCAGCTGACATGCGGGTTTCAATCGTTAATGCGCTTGGAGACAATGCTTACCCAATAGCTGGCTTCACATATCTACTAGTCTACAAGGGTCAGGATGAACTGAACAGAGGCAAAGCCCTTGCTAGATTCTTGTGGTGGGCTATTCACGATGGTCAGCGGCATGCTCCATCCCTGCTTTACGCGCCACTTCCAAGCCAAGTAGTAGCTCTCGCTGAGACCAAAATTAAGTCTATGAACTTCAACGGACAGCCATTGCTTTGAACCTAGGTCTCGTCTCGAGATATTGCGCCAAGAGGCTAGTTGCTGGCGGCTTCCACATCTGAAATGATGGTGAGGGAATAAGCGATAGCCAAGTTCGCCTCATCCTTTTTTTCAAAAAGACGCGTTACGCGTGTGGGTTTCGGAGATCTGGTCTTCGAGTCTGTAGCTGCGGGGTTTGCGTTTTGCATAATCGCTTTGTTGATTCTGATTGCGTATGAGTTGATTGCCAAATCTGCTCTTTCCATAAACAAATTTGGATGGATCTTCCTCATTTCAACCACTTGGGATCCGGTTCACGAGATTTTCGGCGCACTCCCCTTTATCTTCGGAACAGTGGTTTCTTCGATTTTGGCGCTTATCATTGCTGTCCCCTTAAGCCTAGGTGTGGCCATCTTCCTCTCAGAGATGGCGCCGAGTTCGGTGAGATTTCCAATTTCATCTCTCGTTGAACTGCTGGCAGCTGTACCGAGTGTAATCTATGGTTTATGGGGTATCTTCGTTATGGCGCCGATACTGCGAATTCACGTTCAGCCAACATTGGCAAAAACGTTAGGTTTTCTCCCGCTTTTTCAAGGACCTATGCACGGCGTAGGGATGCTTGCTGGCGGGGTAATCTTAGCCGTAATGATTCTACCGACGATTTCATCTATCTCTAGGGAAGTCCTACGCGCTGTTCCAGATGTTCAACGTGAAGCAGCTCTAGCATTGGGTGCCACGAGATGGGAGGCTGTAAGAATATCAGTCCTTAGCTATGCGAGATCCGGCATCATAGGTGCGGTTATCCTAGGTTTGGGTCGAGCCCTTGGCGAAACGATGGCAGTAACTATGGTCATAGGTAACCGTCCTGAAATCTCCGCATCGCTATTCGCCTTGGCGCACACTATGGCTGCGGTAATAGCCAATGAGTTTGCGGAAGCAACCTACGATCTGTACCTTTCCGCTCTGACTGAGATTGGTTTTCTCCTGCTTCTCGTAACTTGTTTTGTTCTTACAATCGGAAGGCTTCTAGTGTGGAGAATCGTCCGCGTTCCAAAGGGCGTGACACTATGAATAAGGTTGACCGCGATAGAAGTAGAAGAAGGTTGGCTGTTGATAGGCTCATGTATTTTCTATGTTTCCTTTGCGTCTTGATTGCGGTCGTGCCGTTACTAAGCGTTTTGTACTATGTGGCCGCCAGTAGCTTGGCAATCATTAATTTTTCTTTCTTGACAGGTCTTCCAAGGCCTCCTGATGAGTACGGAGGGATAGGGAATGCGATGCAGGGAACCTTTATTGTGGTAGCTACTGCTAGCCTCATCGGGCTTCCCATAGGTGTTTTCGCCGGAATTTATCTAGCGGAATATGGTAACAACAGAATCGGTGGATCAATTCGCTTTGTAGCTGACATCTTAGCTGGCGTGCCTTCCATTGTAGTCGGTCTCTTTGCCTACTCCTTCATCGTCCTTGCGATGAAACGTTTCTCTGCACTGGCTGGTGGAGTGGCACTCGCAGCTATCATGATACCTATTGTTGCGAGGACAACTGAGGAGTCTGTGAAGCTTGTGCCGAACACCCTTCGAGAAGCCGCTTTAGCTTTGGGAATAACCAAATGGAGGACAGCGCTTTACGTTGCTGTAAGCACAGCGAGGAGCGGCATACTGACTGGGATAATGCTCTCCATCGCAAGGATTTCCGGGGAAACGGCGCCCCTCCTATTCACAGCATTTGGCAACCGATACTGGGCTGTTGGAATTGATCAACCTGTGGAAACCTTACCGGTTCGCATTTTCAACTATGCGATCGCGCCTTATGATCGGTGGCATGCGGAAGCCCTTGGAGCTGCTTTTTTGTTGATAATTCTCATGCTCGCAATAAACCTCCTTGTAAGATTTGCGGTGAGAGGTAGATACTCGCCTACGAGGTGAGAGGAATGGCTGATAAAATTGGGATAGAAAACCTGAATGCATGGTTCGGGACAAATCATGTCCTGACCGAGATAAACATGAGCATTCCGGAGAGGAATGTCACGGCTGTGATTGGGCCTTCAGGCTGCGGGAAATCCACATTAATCCGCTGTCTAAACAGGATGCATGAGCTTGTTCCCGAAGCAAGAGTTTCCGGTCGAGTACTCATTGATGGAGTCGACATATATGGACGCGATGTGGATCCCGTCCAAGTAAGGAGGCGTGTAGGGATGGTGTTTCAGAAGCCGAATCCCTTCCCAACAATGTCTATCTATGACAATGTGGCAGCTGGCTTGAAACTGAACGGCGAGAGAAAAAGAAGCAAAATAGATGAAGTTGTTAAGAAAAGCCTTGACATGGCTGCACTGTGGGACGAGGTTAAGGACGATCTGGGGAAGTCTGGTGCAAGCCTCTCTGGAGGGCAGCAGCAACGTCTCTGCATAGCCAGAGCTTTGGCTGTTGAACCTGAGGTTATCCTCATGGATGAGCCTTGCTCAGCCCTTGATCCTATTGCCACAGCTAAAATCGAAAGCTTGATCAGAACGCTGAGGGAAAATTATACCATTATAACAGTCACCCATAATATGCAGCAAGCTGCAAGAGTCTCCGATTTCACAGGTTTCCTATATCTAGGAAAGCTCATCGAGTTTGGTGAGACACGTCAGATATTCAGTAACCCAAGGAATGAGTTAACCGAAAGATATCTCTCAGGAAGATTTGGCTAGTGGTCGATATGCCTAGGCTAATGGACATGGGACTGGAAAAGCTAACAAGCATGATACTGGAAACGGCAGAGATGGCTCAAAGGTGCGTTGAAGCTGTGGTCATAGCGCATAACGAGGGAAGCAGGATAACCCCACAAATTCGGGCATGGTCTGATGAACTTCGCCTAAAGTACAACAATGTTGAGGACTTAGCTGTGGAATTGCTTGCGAGGTTTCAGCCAGTAGCTTCTGACCTGCGGTTCATCAAGTCGTCGATGAAAATAGCGTACGATATATCGAGGCTCGGCCGTTATGCTTACGACATAGCACTGCTCCTAACTATGTTCAAGGGAATCGCCCAATGTAACCATGAGTTGACCAATAATATGGCTAAGAAATCCATGGACATGATTCGGAAAAGCACCCAAGCGTTCAAGGATCGTGATGTGAAACTTGCGTCATCACTGGTCAAGGATGATGATGTTATTGATGACATGTTTGAGCATTACCTTTCCACCGTGCTGGCTCGGAAGTCTGAAGAAACAATCGAATGTTTGGTTTCGAACGTACTGATAATGCGTTACTTAGAGAGAATAGCCGATCACGCTTGCTATGTTGCTGACTCGGTTATCTACATGGTCACAGGCAAGACTGGTAGGGCTTTAGATTGGACATAAACAATGGTTGATATCCTTGTCGCAAAAGACCGGAGGGACAATATTGTTCGTATGTGTCCAAAATGCAGGTAGAAGCCAGATGGCTGAGACTCTCTTCAACAAGATGGCGCCAAAAGGTTGGAGAGCTGTAAGCGCTGGGACAGTTCCAGCGGTGCAGGTAAACCCTGCGGTGACTCAGGTCTTGAAGGAGATTGGCATTGACATTAGCCACGCCAAGCCGAAGGCCATCTCAAATGAAATGATTAGG
>CAZAQQ010000105.1:0-4021 GCA_964487485.1 uncultured Candidatus Bathyarchaeia archaeon
GAGACTGTCCTGAAAGTAGAGAAGTTGGGTTCCGCGAACCGCCACAGAAAATGGAAAACTGCGCAAGGATCTTGCTCAAAATGGTCTTCGAATATAGCGGGCAGTATGCAAATGGAACTTCGCTTTGAACCCTGCCACTTTTCTTGAAGCGGGCTGTTCAACCGGATAGAATTCGCTGCACCTGATACAGCCTAAAACCGGAAAAATGCTAGGAAACAAGGGGATCAGACAGTGGCATGGGATCATGCCTTCTTGGGTCCTTTTAGGGGTGTCTTACGTCATTTTTGGCTATTCCGGCAAATCCTACTCGCTTTTCAACAGATAGTACTCTATTGCTAGGTTCACCAGCTTGTTTTGGCTAACCCTGAAAATCTGAATCGATGCGCTTACACGCTACATTCGAAAGGATAGTTGGCGCAGTACTGGTTCAAAATACCGAGTTGGCACAATAATGCTGGTAGGGTTGTGGGAAACAGGTTCACTATACGAAAATGTATATATATACGCCTGCGTATATTTCGATCCATGAAGACAACAATTCCATTCGTTGTAGGGAAACCTGTGACCGGTGAGTACTTCACTGACAGAGAAGATGAGTTGGCTAGGATGGTTAATATGCTTTCAGCTGTGAGTTCAGGTGCTGGTAGTAACGTAGCCCTTATCGGACTGAGGAGAACTGGTAAAACTTCCTTGTTTGAAAATGTGAGACTAAGATTGATGGAGATGAAGAAAATAGTCCCTGTGCTCTTCAATTGCTTTGGAATTTCAACCAGAGCTAGGTTTTCAAGGGTATTTATGCAAGAAGTAACGCAAGCTTATGTTCTAAAACAAACAGGAGATCGCTTGTATAAGGAACGATCAGTATCCTTTTTGAAGAAAGGGTGGCAGGAACTCCTGAAGCATGTGTCGGATGTTGATCTATCGATTTCAGAATTTGCGAAGTTTCATGTTAAGCTCAGAGAAGCAAGAGTTGACGAAGACGAGCTAATTGAGATGGCGCTGCGATATCCAGGGATCCTTGCTGAAAGCAAGAATGTTTACTTTGTAGTGATGATAGATGAGTTCCAAGATACCTTGAAATGGGGAGATGATTTCCTAAAAAATCTCAGGAGGATAATTGAATCCCAGAGCCGAGTAGCTTATGCTTTTTCGGGTTCTGTTACAACCATTATGAAGGATCTATTGTATCGTAGACGCTCACCATTTTACAGACAATTTGTGGAAATAGAACTTGGAAAGTTACCTACGCAATCTGCAAGAAAATTTGTTTTCTCTAGATTTCAAAAGGTCGGAATGAAAATTTCGAATGGTGGAATCGACAGTCTTCTTGAGTATAGTGGCAGCTACCCTGATTACATTCAACGATTAGGTTTCAGATTATATCAACTTGGAATTTTTCGAGGAAAAAGTTCTCTTGATGAACAAGATGTCAAGAATGCGTACGATGAGATGATTCAGCGGCTAGATGGAGAATTCAGTACTTACTTTAGAAGCTTTACTGATTTTGAGAAGGAGATTCTCATAGCTCTCGCCCACGGTAAATCTAATCCAAGTTCTATGGCTCGAGAGATTAGAAAGCCCATTTCAAGTCTTCCGCAAATACTTAACAGGCTTATGAGTCATGGAATTGTCGAGAAATATGTTGAGGGTCGCTATAGGATATCTGATCCAGTTCTATCTGACTGGCTTGCACGGCGGTACCCACTCATGGTCGGTGACTAGTCTTCTCGTTTCACTCTTACATCAATCAAGGAAACGAATATACAATATCGTATATATATACCAGATCGTATATCATAAAACGAACGGCTCTCCGCAATTCTTGATGCAAGGCGGCATAGTACTCTTCACAGGCGAGTTTGAGCAGTACCTGCAGGCAAAGCTAGGGAGAAGGGTGAACTTCATGAAAGCCTTCAAGTCATGATGGGCCCAAAAGAAAGCCGAGAAGATCGAAAAGATCCACGAGCAGAAGTTCACGCAGCTGTTGCTTGAATACCTATACGAGCAGGGTTCAAAGCAAGTTATCCAACCAGTTGAAATCCGCTGTACCTGAAACAGCCGACTACGGCCTAGAAACGTGAAAACGCCGGAAAACAAGCCAATTGGGTAGTAGCGGGCCCGCGAGGATTTGAACCCCGGATCTCCGGCTGTCTACCGACTGGAGGGATCGGCCGCAGGCTTGCGCAGAGCAAAAACCTCTACAGCGTCCTAGTCCTGACTAGACGACGGGCCCAGATTTACCCAAGTGTTTTTGGGGATAATAAGCGTATCCGTCTTGAAGGCTGACTTCGAAAGAAAGTTGTTGGCAACTTCGCGGGAAAATAGAAAGTTCAATCCTTTCTTGGGGGCAGTACCGTGCATGCATCGATTTTCGATACGTCGGGAAATTGAATGAAATGTCTAACCACGACTCGTTGGCATCTAATTTTGTGCCTGAAGTGACAATCAAAGAAATTTCGGGATTGGGGTTATGCGGTTGCAATTGCAATTTTTGCAATCGACGTAGCAATAATCGTTCTTGACACCCAATCCTATTCAGCGAGGGCGCTATAGAAAGTGTTTTAAAACATTGCTGGACGTAAAAAGAGGATGGAGAGTCGCTTCGGGGAAGGTAGAGTAGCTTGATAGAGATGTTTTGCGTAAAATGCAAGAAAAAGGTTCAAGTCGACGATAAGGATGTGAAGAAGGAGAAGACATCGAAAGGCAGGAATATGCTGAGAAGCAAATGTCCTGCTTGTGGAACTAACATGGCGAAATTCACGAAATAAGCAAGCATCAGTAAACACGCCAATTACATTGTTCAGCTACGGCTTGCATATGCGAGTGGAGACCATATTCAACTGCGAGTTGCCGTAGCTCTTTTCAAAGTTTCAGCAACGTTTCTTCTTCCCATAGCCACTATGTAAGGCCCCAGTCTTGGCCCCTCCGGTGCACCAAGTAGGATTGTATATAGTAGCTTGAAGAATGCTTTCGGGTCGAGAGAATTTTTCTTAGCCAAATTATAGATGGTGTTCTGCAGCGCATTTTCGTCTGTTTCGACTTCGAGTTGTTGAACCAATTCCTTAATAGCCTTCCTCTCCTGCGAACTCAATTCGACAGCCATCTCCTTGATTTCAGCGAAGTCACTGGCCCAGTTCAAAGCGTATTCCATTCTTTTCTTCAAGTCTGGTGATGTCGAATCTATTTGATACCCGTACCTCCTCAGTCTATCCGCAATAAATTCGTTTTCAGATCCTTTAGGCGCTACTTTGGCGAGATACACCAGTAGATTGTACGGAACATGTACGCTTGCCATAGGTGGAGGCTTTAGCAGCCAACAGTACTTGTAGAGGCCGGTTAACTTGGCAAGTTCTTTTTTGTCAGCAATTTTCTTTCTCCCAAAATACAGGTCCTCCAACTCATCGAGCTCCATCATGTACTGAGGTATGTCAGTGATTGACAGGGATCTCGTGCCAGCGACTCTTTTGAACATGAGTAATAGTAGGGATTGGGGTGATCCATACCTTAGCCATATCTGAGGCGTGAACACATTTCCAGCTGACTTTGAAATTTTCCTACCAATCTTATCGAGGAACATCTCATAGCGCACATGGAAAGGAGGTGGCCAATTAAGGATTTCTTGGCTAATCCTATCGTTAACTCTAACAGAATCTGCAATATCTTTACCATAGGCTTCAAAACCTATTCCTAAGGCTGCCCACCTGGCTGCGAATTCAACTTTCCAACTGAGCTTACCTTCGCCTCTTCTGTAGTCAACTTCTCCTCTATGTCCGCATCCTTTCAGAGATTGATCTTTAATCTCTGCGCCTTCGCAAATGTAAAGTACTTTCTTCTCCTCTGGGAGAAATTCGGATGCCCGAGTTGTGTAGATTCTGCCGCAGCTTGAGCATACAGGGAAATAAGGTAGCAACTCCGTGAATTTCTCCTGACCCAGCTCTTGCCTTATTATTTCTCCTACCTGCGAAGCATTGGAAAGGATTTTTTCGATTTGTTGGTTGAAGACTCCTTCTCCATAAGCCTT
>CAZAQQ010000105.1:4121-6129 GCA_964487485.1 uncultured Candidatus Bathyarchaeia archaeon
GGCGATGATAGCTTGTTCAGGCGGCGTTGACAGCACAACCTGTGCAGCGTTAACCTACAAGGCTGTTGGAAAGAACCTAGTTTGCATTTTCATAGACACAGGCTTTATGCGGCTTAACGAGCCTGAAAGCGTTATCCAATCTATTTCAAACCCTCCTTTGAGCCTGCCAATAGAATTAGTGAAGGCTAGAGACATTTTCATGCAGGCTTTGAGAGGTTTGAAGGATGCGGAAGACAAGCGCAAAGCATTTCGAGAAGCATTCTATCAGGTTCTGGCGGATAAGGCTCGCACGGAAAAGTGCAAGTTCCTCGTCCAAGGAACCATATCTGCAGACGTCATCGAGACGAAAGGAGGAATCAAGACTCAGCACAATGTGCTTGAGCAAATTGGCATAAGATCTGACGAGAAATATGGCTTTACACTGGTTGAGCCCCTTGCATCGCTGTTCAAGGATCAAGTAAGGCTTGTTGCCAAATACTTAGGAGTCCCACCTGAAATCTCGGAGCGTCAACCATTCCCTGGACCGGGTCTTACGGTTAGATGCGTTGAGGAGATACTCCCCAACAAGCTCAAGACTTTGAAACTTGCAACCCAGATCGTAGAGAAGCATCTGGAGGTTCTGAAGGCAGAGCAGTATTTTGCCGCAGTAATGGATAGCCACTTCGAGTCGCGCGGAGAAGCCGAAGGCATGAAGAAAACAGTGGCCAACTCACTTAAGATCGCGGAAAAGCAGGTTAGGCTGAGTTTCCTTAAGAGTAAAGCAACTGGCATTGCAAAAGATCTGAGGGTCTACGGAAAGATAGCAGCCCTAGACGTAATGGGTGAAGAAAGGGAAACTTGCGGCAAGCTAGTAGACAAGTTAGCCTACCTAGCAATTGAGCTGACGCAAAAGCATCCAGAGCTTACCAGAGTACTGTACTTGGTGAAGGAAAGCAAAACGAGGGCACGGAATTTGGTAGCTATCAGGGCGATTAAGACGAAAGACTTCATGACGGCTGAGATAGCTCCGGCTCCTTGGATAACTCTCTTGAACATTGCTAATGAAGTGTTGAAAAAGTGCCCGACTGTATCAGCGGTCTACTACGATATAACCCCGAAGCCTCCGGGCACTATTGAGTTTGAATAAAACATATTCTATCGTTTTCGGGATGAATCGTAGGTTTCGTCATGCCCTCTTTCTCAGATGATTGAGATCCGACAGGCTCTAGAAGGCGAGAACCACTCTTTGTATCAAAGAGATACGGGTGAATACAGCTTTGCCCTAAGCGTCTTGAGTTTACGTAACTATTCTGTCCAATTTCCTCTTTCTTTTCGCTGTGACTATTTCTAGGGCGATTCTGTCGCCTGTGCTCATTGGACGGCCGTACTTTGCATTAGCGTATTGCGAGCCTATTCCCATGTGGACGTTTGTGCCTCCCCCATGCCTTACTGCCATATCTTGCGTCTTGAAGGTGAAGTCGAAAAGAGCAGGGCCCGCCGCGTCGTAAACTCCTTGTTGAACAGCTTCAACATAGGGTTGCTCTTCAAAAGTTATCAATGTTTGAATGCAGTAGGCGCCAATCATGCCAGGTGGATTAAGCTTCTGAGTTATCTCGACAAAGGCGTCGGCTATGGGGTATATTTTCCTTAGCAGCGACTCCCTCAGGCTAAGCATGCTGTGAGCGGTCACCTCGAAGGTCAAGGGATACTTGGTCTTACTCCAATTGGCTTTCAATTGTTCAGATGCGTGCATTCTCAGAACTCCATCGTGAGTAGCTTCTCTTCTCTCGTCGATTGAGAGAAACTCGTTAGCTAGCCTCCATTTGTCCACATATTTCTCGAGCTGACCCCATTTCTCTTCAGCATTGATGGGAGAATAGAAAAAGTTGAAGTTCGCTGTGACTCCCGGTACGTATTCTTCAGCTCTTCCGACTTTCAAGTCTTCTTCGAGGATATGTCCTAACCTCAACTCTTCCCTCACTCTTTCCTCGAGGCTCGATCCATCTCCGGAGAAAATGAAACCTCTTTC
>CAZAQQ010000106.1:0-6097 GCA_964487485.1 uncultured Candidatus Bathyarchaeia archaeon
TTTAAAGGAAGTGAACGCGTACAGAGGAAAATAGTGGCTGGCCGCAAGTTCCGTCCTTGAAGCACCGTAGTACGGGCAGCTGCAATCCTCTCTAGACACCCTAACTGAAGCCTTTACGGAAGTAATCCCTCGACTAAAGCGGGGCGAATTCAGTTGGCTGCGCAGACGCGTCAATAATCCCAAAGAATATATATTACATGCCCCAAACCAAATTTAGAGCTGCACTTGCGAGACAGCGTCGAAGAATTTTCTGGATTGAGTATACCCCAACATTCTGGTATAGAATCATAGCTCTGCCGATGAAGCTGGGAGGTTCTTTGAGCGAAATGTACAAGCCTAGAGAGGAGGAGGACAAAGGTTTCCGACGGCTTTACGAAGATTATGCTTATGTCCTAGACTATCTTCCCTACGGTAGGTCTTCTCCCGATAGATCTAGACACTTTGCCGCCCCTACGGTTCAAGTATTAGGTGAAAACTACTTCACTCTCCTCGAAGTGGAGTTGAAACCCGGCACCACTGTAGCTATGCATGATAGAATATATGTGGGTAAAGAGCGTAGGGAGAAGGTGAGCCGCGTCATAGGCAGAATAAGCTATGAGGAGCTGACTGCTACAGCGAAAGCTGAGCTAATGGCGACAGTGGAAGAAATGGTTAGAAACAAAGAACAGCAATATGTGGATTTCTTCAACAAGGCTCAGGCAGTTACGCCGAGGATGCACATGCTTGAGTTGCTTCCAAGCATAGGAAAAAAGTCTATGTGGCAAATACTGGATGAAAGAGAGAAGAAGTTGTTCGAAAGCTTCAAAGACATTCAAGGAAGGGCTGGAGTAACGGATCCCGTGAAAATAATTGCCAAGAGAATTGTGGAGGAATTGAGTGAAGAACCAAAGTACAGGATCTTCACGAGGACATTTTGATGGCTGAAGGCAAACAGCTCATTATTCCCGCAATCAAGCCGAAGCATAGACTCGGTCAACATTTCCTTTCTAATCTCGAAACGCAAAAAAAGATAGTTGAATATGCCAATTTGATGCAAAGCGACACCGTGTTGGAAGTAGGCCCAGGCTTAGGAGCACTCACATCATTAATTGCGATGAAAGCTGGAAAAGTAATAGCTGTCGAGAAAGACTATGAATTAGTAGCCTTTCTAAAGAAGAAGTTCGCAGACAATGACAGAGTTAGCGTAATTGAGGGTGATGTACTGAAAATAGGTTTGCCTCAATTCAACAAAGTAGTTTCAACCCCACCCTACAATATTTCATCCAAGCTACTCTTTCTTTTGCTAAAGAAAGAATTTGATCTGGCGGTAACAACCTTTCAAAAAGAGTTTGCTGAGAGACTGGTAGCGAAGGTGGGATCAAATACCTACGGTAGACTCAGCGTAGCTATCCGTCACAGGGCGAAGATAGAAATTCTGGATTTTATTCCAAGACAATCTTTCCGACCGCCGCCTAGGGTGGACTCCCTCGTGGTAAGGATTTCTTTGAAAGAACCTGCTAGGCATCTGCTGAATGAAAATCTTTTCAACGATCTGGTACGAGGCCTATTCAACCAAAGGAGAAGAAAGCTTAGGAGCGCGTTCTTGCACTATTTGGAGAAGGCGCAAATCGCAGACCCTAAGAGCGTTTTGCCTAGGATTACGTTGCCGGAAAAGCGGGTTTACCAAACGACTGTTGAAGAATTTGAAGATCTTTCAAATCAGCTTCACCTACAGCTTCAGAGTTCAAGAAACAGTCGCGGCCTATGAGCTTTTCAAAAAGGGAATCTGATGAAGCGCATCTGCAACAACAATGTGCGCATCGTGTTTGTGGGACCTGAAGAAGAGAGCAATCTAGGCCTATTGGCGAGAACCATGAAGAACTTCGGCTTTAGTGAACTTTGTCTCGTACGGCCAAAGGCAAAACCCCACAGCGATACTGCATTGAGACTCGCAATGCACGGTCGAGATGTCCTAAGACATGCTAAAGTGGTTCAAACAATGGGGGATGCTCTCAAAGGTACTAGGCTGGTTGTAGGTACGACAGCGAGGAAGGCTGAAACATCGAGAAACATAAGAAGAAGCTCAATCACCCCAGCGCAGCTTGCAGAAAGCCAGAGCAGGGTTATTGGCAAGATTGCTCTACTATTTGGAAGAGAGAGCACAGGCCTGACAAACAGTGAATTGGAGCAATGCGATTTCGTCGTTTCTATACGTTCCAACCCATACTATCCAACGCTTAACATAACCCACGCAGCAGCAATAATCCTCTACGAGTTGTTCAGAACAAAGAAAGTTAGAACTATTCCCGCGGCAACAGCGGAAGAAAAAACTTGGTTGGTGAAGTACCTCCAAGGAGCGCTCAGGAAGGCGGGTTGCCCAGAATATAAAGTGAAGAAGGCGACAAGAGCTTTCAGGAACATTCTTGGTAAAGCTATGGTATCAAGAAGAGAAGCTCAAGTCTTGATGGGCGTTCTGAGAAAAGTTGAGATAACCCTTGAAAGATTGCTGAAGCCTTAAATAACACAAAGAAATCCCTATGCTGAGCAAGGGAATACCAGTGAAGGGACGAAGCTACAGGACTCCGAAAGGCCATCTATATACTAAGGAAAAGTATATTCACGGCGCTCCTCAACCGAAAATATCAAAGTTCGTAATGGGGGATTCGCGAGCTAAATATGACTTTAAGGTCTCGCTAGTTGCTCAAAATGAAGTTCAAATACGACATAACGCGCTTGAGGCAGCTCGAATAGCTGCGAACAAAGTTATGATGGACAACTTAGGCGAAACAGGTTACCTCCTACGTGTTAGCGTATATCCCCACGTAATCTTACGCGAAAACAAAATGATTGCTACTGCCGGAGCCGACAGATTACAAGAAGGCATGAGAAGATCCTTCGGCAAACCTGTCGGCAGGGCCGCTAGAGTCAAAGCGCAACAATCAATAATGGACATATATACGACGGAAAACGCTGTTCAACACGCAAAGGAAGCATTTAGAGTAAGCGCAAGCAAACTGCCCACCCCTTCTAAGATAGAAATAGAGAAAATCAAGGCAGACTAGATAACTAGGTCAGGGCGTCCAAGCAAATCCTGAAAGTCGCCCTATTGCTCAACTTACCTAAAGCTAAACATCGCTTCAGTCGTTCAAACAAAGGTTTAAGACAACTGGATTCTTTCATTAAGATAGGTGACTCGATGCCACAGATAGATAGGCAAGAGGCATTAACACTCTGGTTTAACGAAGTTGGCAAACAGGATTTGGGGCTGGTTGGCGGCAAAGGCTGCTAGGAACTTATCCTTCAGCCGCTGAGAGTTGCCAGCCTAGGTGAAATGATTAACGCTGGAATACCAGTTCCACCAGGTTTCGCCGTAACCGCAACTGCGTACCAGAAATTCATTACTGAAACAAAGATAGCCGACAAGATCTATCAAACAATAAAGGAAGCTACGGCAAAACCCAGCGATCCGAAGCAATACGAGGAGGCTTCGAAGAGAGTTAGGGAAATAATTGAGTCTACACAAATGCTGGCGGAGATTTCACGGGCGATCAAGGAATCGTATCAAAAGCTCGGAACCCAAGTAGGTTCAACCAATGTCTTTGTTGCTGTACGGTCTTCGGCGACAGCTGAGGATCTGCCCGACGCATCCTTCGCAGGCCAGCAGGAAACTTTCCTAAACGTCAAGGGACCTAGGGAGCTGATTGAACGAGTTCAAAAATGTTGGTCTAGTCTCTTCACGCCCAGAGCCATATTTTATAGAACTGAAAAAGGGTTTCCGCACGAGAAAGTTTTCATAAGCGTTGGAGTTCAAAAAATGGTGAATTCTAGGGCCGCCGGCGTAATCTTCACACTAAACCCTGTAACTGGAAACAGGGAAGAAATCATTATTGAAGCAACTTGGGGTCTCGGCGAAAGCCTTGTTTCAGGTTCAGCAACACCGGACAGGTTCGCAGTGGACAAGAATACGTTGAAGATTTCTAGCAAAGAAATTGCCCCAAAAACAATCGAATATGTACGAGAATCCAAAACAGGTAGAACAATACATGCGGCGGTTCCAGCCAGTAGGCAAAAAGTTCCATGCCTCAAGGACGAAGAAGTTATTCGCCTAGCCGAAATCGCTAAGAAAATTGAGGAACATTACGGCAGACCTCAGGACATAGAGTTCGCCATCGATAAGGATCTAACTTTTCCGCAGAACATTTATGTGGTTCAATCACGACCTGAAACCGTTTGGAGCCTCAAAATTCCCCCTGTTGAAACTCAGGTAGTTAAGCCCACACCGATGGAACACGTTGCCGTCGTCAAGGGACTGCCGGCCAGTCCAGGCGTATACTCCGGAATAGCCAGACTGGTGACAACTCCGGAAGAGGCTGGGAAGAAGGTGAAGAAGGGAGATATCCTCACAACTAAAATGACCAATCCAGACTGGGTTCCCTACATGAAGATAGCAGGAGCAATAGTAACCGACGAAGGCGGAGTCACATGCCACGCCGCAATAGTGAGCAGAGAGCTTGGAATACCATGCATCGTAGGCTCTAAGGAGGCAACTAAGATAATGAAAGACGGCAATAACTATACAGTGGATGCAAAAACCGGCCTAGTATATGAAGGAATTGTCGAGCTTGAAAAGCCTTCTGCCCCAGTAACGGCCACCACTCCCTTAACCGGGGCTTTTGCAGTAGCAACCCGCATTACAGCTACAAAGGTTCTAGTAAACCTCTCCATCCCTGAAGTAGCTGAAAAAGTGTTCAGAGAAACTCAGGCTGATGGCGTCGGTCTTCTCCGAGCTGAGCATTTAATGCTCTCCGTCGGCAAACACCCACGTCTGCTAATAGAAGAGGGGGGCGCCAAGAAAATGGTTGACACATTCGCCGACGGCGTAAGAAAGGTGGCTGAAGTTTTCAATCCAAGACCTATCGTATATAGATTCTTAGACTTCAAGCCCGATGAATTCCTAGGGCTTCCCGGAGGAGAAAAATATGAAAAGGAAACTGGACATGTGGGCCCAAACCCCTTGATAGGGTATAGGGGATGTTTCAGGTACGTTAAGGAACCGGACATATTCCGACTGGAATGCCAAGCGATTAAGAAAGTTCGAGAAGATTTTCGCCTCAAAAATGTCTGGGTCATGCTGCCTTTCGTCAGAACCGTTGAGGAATTTGAAGTTGCTAAGAAAATCATGGAGGAAGAAGGGCTTAGACGAAGTGCTGATTTTAGGCTGTGGATAATGGTCGAAGTCCCCAGCACCTGCTTCCTCATCGACAAATTCATCGAGCAAGGCATTGACGGAATCTCATTTGGAACCAACGACTTGACGATGCTTATTCTTGGAATAGACAGAGACGATGCCTCAATACAAGAAATATACGATGAACGGAACCCAGCAGTGTTAAGAGCCATGAGCCATGTCATTCACATTTGCAGAGAACATGGCGTCACCACATCTGTATGCGGCCAGGCACCCTCAAATTACCCAGAGGTCGTCGAGTTCCTAGTTCGAGAAGGCGTAACGAGCCTGAGCGTAAACCCTGACAAAGTCGTGGAAACGAAACAGTTAGTTGCAGAAATTGAACAAAAACTAATTCTTGAAGGATGGCGGAGAACCCTAGGATCGAAAGAGACAGAAAAGACTTCGCTGACCCCTAAATGGTCCTAGGGAACCTGATAATTGCCTCATTTTGAAGTTGGACTTTGAATTGAAGCTCCTCGATGCAGAGTACTTGGCGGATTTTATTGCGAAAAACTACGGGAAAGCATCAAAAATTGTCGAGGTCATGGTCGGAGCGCACCCATGGGTTGCCCAATCAATAAGGGAGAAGTTGCCAAACACCTCCGTTATTGCCACTGATGTTGATGAGGAGAAAATAGAGTATGTTAAAGAGGCTTGCCCCACTTTAAAAGTAGTCTTGGACGACATCCTAGCTCCTAGGTTCGAGGTCTACAAGGCTGCTGGACTAATATACTCAATAAGACCTCCACCTGAATTCGTTCCGGAGTTAGTTAAGTTAGCTTCAAAAGCTGACTGCGACTTACTAATCCGTCCATACTCCGGTGAAGTAGCTGGCTACTCCTTTTCGCAGATGGATGGATGGAAAATTGTGAAGCATAACACCGCGTC
>CAZAQQ010000107.1:0-1789 GCA_964487485.1 uncultured Candidatus Bathyarchaeia archaeon
GGGCAACTATCGCTTACGTTCAGGCCAAAGCCGTGTAATTAAGCCTATTTAGATTGCGTAGCTTCATGAAATGGAGAGAGATCAGTGAAAGTGTATCCGCGTCCAGTTGACGCTCACATGGCCTACCTCAAAGAGAAACGAGGATTGGCTTTCAAAGCTGGCGGAATAATCTACGGAACAACACGCAGATCAAAGGCTTCACATTCGGCCTAGGTTGCTCTACGCGCTGCGAAGGGCGAGCAGGGTTCTAAGGATAAGTTAGAACGAACTTGTCAACATCGCGATCGAATACTACGCTATGGAAAAAAAGTAGACAAAAATGCCATACAACTCCCCCCTAAGCCTCCCCTAGCTCCGTTTCGAAGGCCTAGGTAAACCTTAGAACGCATTCATAGTGTCAATTTCAAATATCTTAATAGGATAGTTAATGGTGAAGGTGATTTCGGTCTTGAGCAGTCTCAGGAAAATTCGCATTGCCCTATGGGGTTCCCTAACAGGTCTTTTCGGTCTCTCTGCGATTCACTGTGCGCGAAACTGGGCTCAATGGGGGCCCAATGTCCCATTCTACCTCATCGACTTGCCTGGGTACCGGGCATTTCCCTTGGGAACCATGGTGTACTGCACCTACGCTTTCAGCCTTCTATTCATCATGTTCACATTTGTGACAATCTATGATTTTCTAGGGTACCTTTCAAGGGAAATCGCGCTGTCAAGGGCTTAGCTCTTACGCGATAGCCCCGTGAGCTCGTACACCCCCTTTTACTGTGCAAGGTTGAGGTCAACCTAATGCGCTCAGCAACTTCGAGTACGCATTTACTGTTGTTTGTTTGCTGGGTAGGGTGGTTCATTGTTTTTTTCAATAGATTGACTGTGTCGCCAGTTTTGCCGCTAATTCAAAGCGACTTCACGCTATCACATGCCCAGTCTGGCCTTCTAATGTCTATTTACCTCCTCGCCTACGCCCTCGCCCAAGTTCCGGCTGGAATGCTGACCGATCGGCTGGGCCGGAAAAGGCTCATAATCCCGGGCATTCTCTTGTCCTCAGGCGCGAACTCAGCGATCAGCCTAGTCCCAACCTTTGATCAGATAGTGGCATGCCGGGCCTTAGCTGGCTTTGGAGCGGCGACATTCTACCCTGCCAGTTCTTCCCTTATCTTTGAGGCATTCCCAGCTAGCAAAGGCCGAGCCCTAGGCATAGCCTACTCAGGCCTAGGAGCTGGTTCTATCCTCGCAATTGTTCTAGGGGGGCTAATCGCCCAGTCGATGAACTGGCGTTTCCTCTTTTATTTTTCGTGCCTTTTCGGCATCCTCGGAGCTTCACTCTTCTACAGGTATGTTAGGGAAACAAGGCCTGAAAGAGCTAAAAGTGCTGTACAATCAGCTACCATCTACAAGAATGTGCTAGCGAATAAGCATATTCTAGGACTTTTTTTGATTCACTTGATTATTTTGCATGCATATTTCAGTTTGATGACATTTATTCCAACCTATTTGGTGAGAGACTTGAAGTTGAGCGTTCTGGTAGCAAACACGATTTTCTTAGCTCTTCCGGCGATCGAGATTATTGGAGGTCCACTCCTAGGCTCGGTCGCTGATCGTATTGGAAAGGGAATAATCATCGCAACGGGTTCGGTGGTAATCGTTATGTTTGTCACAACTATTCCGGCTATTACTATGCCAACGCTGCTTCTCGTTTGGATTACACTAGTCGGCTTCTTTACGAGAGGTACCTTAACCGTTTTGTCTGCTTCTATAGCTGATAGGTCTCCAGCTTCGCTTTTGGCTACGA
>CAZAQQ010000107.1:1889-5888 GCA_964487485.1 uncultured Candidatus Bathyarchaeia archaeon
ACCGTTTTGTCTGCTTCTATAGCTGATAGGTCTCCAGCTTCGCTTTTGGCTACGACATTGGGGTGGTATAACCTTGTAGGTCTCCTAGGGAGCGCAATAGGCCCCTTGATTTTCGGCTTTCTGGCCGACGTATATGGGTTCAACCTAGCTTTCATAGTGGTGGGAGCAATAGTCGGCTTTGCTATCCCAATTATGGCCTTGATGCGAAGTCGCTGAACAGCTACTTCGAAGCAGAAGATCGGATTTCATGAAAGAAATACGAAGGTAGAAAAGAAGATGTCAGAGCTTAAGCCCAAGTGTCTAGTTTCTTGCTTACTGAGATTCGAAAGCGGTTCAAAAGGGCAGTATTTTGCGTTCTCCATGGAGAATTGAGCTAAGAACTTTGCTTGGGCTTTTTCCCTCTTTTTTAAAGTTACCTGTAACCACGAGCATTCCAACTCTTGGGTAAGCAGTCAGCCTGACAACTTGTCCACTGTCCAGTACGCAGCTGAAAGAACCTTCCTCCGTCTCACCAAACCAATTCAAGCTTTTCTTCTTCGCCCATTGCTTCAACTTTTCGAAATCTATCTCGCCTCTGACGGTGCATGTGATTTTGCATAAAGGAAATTCTCGCATAGCTATACGGAATAAGTTGTCTAGAAAAGTGAGGTTGCTTATGTTTTTGAATTCAAGAGGAATCGTAACCTTTTCATCTCTCACCTCAGGGATTTGCAGGAAACTGATAACTCCTCCCTCAAAGAAACTGGAACTGTGTTCGTGTCTTGTAGGGGGAATCGTCTTTGTTATCCACTCCAAAAGTAATGACGAGTAATCTTCTAGGCGTTTGAACCCTAATCTTTTGTTAACGTAGCAGAGAAGCTGCCCTGAAATTTCCTGTTCCCTAACAGTCATTAGAAATACCTTTTATGCACCAGAACTGTTGATCTGCTTTGGCGACTGTCGTGAAGCTACGCAAAGTCGGCTGGCATAAGCGGCGAAGCTCAACTTTGGGCTTTTTCTTTTCTACTTTGTTCTCTTTCGGCAATTGCTTCAGCTAATGCGAGAAGGTCTCGGGCCTGCCTATAATTGGCGATGTCAATCATTCTGCCTTCTAGAGAGATTGCTCCTAATCCCTTTGCCTGCGCTGTCTGGAATGCATCAACAACTTTTTTGGCGTATTCAACTTCTCCTTGGGAAGGCGAGAAAACTTCGTTGACAGTCTGAATTTGGCCAGGGTGGATTAAGAGTTTTCCTCTAAAGCCAAGTTGCCTAGCAAACCTTGAATCCTTGACGAAACCATCTCTATCAGCAATATCTATCCAAGGAGTGTCTATTGCTTGCACCTCAGCAGCTCTAGCTGCAACAGCGATTCGCGATCGAGCATACATAAGTTCGCTTCCATCTCTGGATATACTCGTGCCCATGTCACGGGTGAAGTCGACAGCTCCGAAGCTGATCGCAGCGACTCGTTTGCTGGCAGAAGCTATCTCGTAAGAATTCAAGACGCCTTTGGCGGTTTCGAGTGTGGGAAGCAGCACTAGGTTTCTGAGCTTAAGCTTCTTCTTCCTTTCGACTTTGCCAATTAACTTCTCAGCACTGATCACTTCATTGTGTGACTCACATTTCGGAAGGACTATGCCTTCAAGGCCGGGAAGGGCTACTGCTTCTAAGTCTTCCATTGTAAGCTTTGTCGTTAGTGCGTTTACTCGAACGTAAACACTTGAGTTTCCTGAGCCCACGAGATCAATTGAGTCTTTGATGAATATTCTAGCTGTTTCTTTCTCTGTCAAGGGTACAGCATCTTCAAGGTCGAGTATAATGGCATCTGCGTCTAAGGTGCTGGCTTTATGAATCATCCGCATGTTGTTGCCTGGAACGAAAAGCATAGACCTCAACACTTTCACAGAACACACCTTCCTAACGCTGTTGCGTAAGAATTCTGGCCACGGTTGGAGCTAATTCCTCAGGCTTATCCACCACGTGTGCCCCCGCTTCCTTCAAGGCTTTTATCTTACTTTGAGCCGACCCCCTTCCACGCTCAATTATCGCACTGGCATGCGAGAATCGAATTCCAGGCTGGGCAGTAGCTCCGGCAATGTAAGCGACTAGGGGCTTTGTGAATGCTCGTTCTTTAACGATTTCAGCAGCTTCTTCCTCTGCAACTGTGCCGATTTCCCCGAAAATTGCGACGGCTTTTGTCTCATCATCCTTCTCGAAGAGAGGAAGGTACTCGGCAAAGGTCATGCCCAGAATTGGTTCTGAGCCAATATGTATGGCCGTGCTCACACCCAAGCCGACTTTCATAAGGGTCCAGCAAACCGTGGTTGTTTGTCCACCGCTCCTAGATAAAACGCCTACGGAACCAGGTTTAAACACCTCCTTCGTCATTTCCTCGGTTCCCCCAATCCAGCCAGCCACAGCCTTACCCGGACTAATAAGCCCAAAAGAACCGGGACCTATTATCCTAACATTCTTCTGCCTTGCATAGGTCACCATCTGCAAAATATCGTGGAGAGGAACACGTTCAACGGGCATAACTATCAATTTCACGCCTGCATTGATGGCTTCGAAAACAGCTTCCTTGACAACCGGGCCTGGAACGAAGGTGACAGTGGCATCGATGGAGCCGCGGTCTTTCCACGCTTCTTCCACCGTGTTGTAGACAGGTATGTGCCAAACCTCGGTACCCCCACGCCCAGGCGTTACTCCTCCAACAACTTTCGTACCATACTCTGACATGAATCGAGCTCGTGTGCTTCCCTCCCTACCCGTGATTCCTTGTATTAGGACAGTAGTCTTCTCGTCCAGAAGTATCGCCATATTCTCAGCGACTCCTCCCTTTCTCTAGTCTTTGAATTGGTAGAGTGATTTTGAGAGCTTTGCGTCCCCTAAACGAGCATTCATATTCACAGGAAAGGTCTTCAATGCATAGGCCCTTTTTCACATCTTCAGGATCTGGTGAAAGGACAGGCTTCTTATTCTGAACCCTGAGGATGCCTCGCCCATAGAGGCTGCAAGCCTTAACGCAAGCAAAGGAAGTACATTGCCTGCACTTGTTGTGATCGATCGAAACCTTACCAGTCCTAAACTCAAACTCATACATTTGTCTTACCCCCCTTTCTTAGACTTCCGATACTCCTCAACAAGCTTTTTCATTCGTTCAGCGAGAAAATCCACATCATAAACATGCTCCCGTCCGTAAAACTCCACATGTATAGGTAAACCGCTTAGTCCTTCCTTCAATATCTTATGCGCCTCCCTTTCCTTATTTCCCGCTAGAAGAATTATTACGGGAAAACCAGGTTTATCGGATAATTCCTCTCTAAAGGCCTTGACCAGCCCGAAGGCGTGATGCCACTGCTCTTGACTTGCCACTACGGCGCCTGATAAGAAATATCCTTCGATACCGGGCTGTGACAGAATTAGCTTGGCGATACGATACACCTTGGCTCCCGTGGGATTCCCACTCGTATCCGCGTAATTCGCTATCTTAAGTCCTTTGCGAAGCAAAGCATCGGCGCCGAGAAGCGCTCCGCCTCCACCAATCCCATGGTATCCAACATAGCCCGCCTCCTTTATTTCAGGAACCATTTGCATGAAGTAAGCTACGCCCCGATAGTCACCTTCCTCAACCTTCCAAGCGATCTTATCTAGTTCCGTTGGCGGCTTCTCACTGTCCCGCGCAATCTCGATCCCAAGCTCGGGGTGACGAAGCACAGCCGAGTCATCAACATTAAATCGGCAGTCCGCAGCGCACATTTTTCCGTCCCTTGCGAGAATGAGGGGATTTATCTCAACAGCCCTAGCCTCATACTTGCGAAATGCTTCATACGTGCCCAAAACGGCCCTTGTAATCGGCTCCACTAGACCACTGGGTACATCAAGTTTAGAGACGAGTCCGTGGGCATCATCCTTCTTTAGACCCTGCAAGATGTCGACGGTGTGACTAGCGATCTTTTCAGGAGATTTAGCAGCCACTTCCTCTATGTCTACGCCGCCTTCCGTGCTGAACATCATCAC
>CAZAQQ010000108.1:0-5878 GCA_964487485.1 uncultured Candidatus Bathyarchaeia archaeon
AAAGTGTCACCCATCAATGTAACCCAAACTGTAACCCATGTCTGTAAACCCAACAACTACTTACAATTACGTGACTGTCTTTATTCTCTTTCAGCTATGTTCCAAAAGAAAGCTGATTTCTAGACAAGGCCCTCAGAGAGTTTGGGTTCGGGTAGAAGTCAAGATGTACCTGTCAAGACAATAGTATGCGCCAGATACTTACGCATCGAAAATCAATGATGATAAGGTTCATAAGGTTGTAGGTAACGGCTCACAAGCTCTGAAACTTTCCTGTGAGCTGCCTCTACGGAGTTATGTGAGTTCTCTTCACTGTTATGAAGATCGAGGAGGCTTTTGAGCAGAATATTTTTGTCAACATCCCTGAATCGTCCTCTACATATTTTGGCGCCCTGAATGAATCCTCCTAGACCAGCGAAAGCTTTAACTGCATTCAAAGAATGAGTGAGGAGAAAACCTCGCTTCTCGAAGCGCCTATCATACGTTGGGAACATCTCTATCCCAATTCTCCTAAGAAGCGTTTCATATTCGCGTAATAGTGATTCGGGCATAGTGTAACCTAGACCCAACCGCGGTCTAACAAAATATTGCTTCCCCCGGGGCTGTACGGAGTAGTATAGGCTACCATTGTCTGATGCCACGAGCCTCACAGCTTCTTCGGAAAGAGGCCTACTGGCATTGGCCAGAAAACCGATCGATGGAATGACTGCTACGCCACCGTTATATTGCAGTCGGTTGTGGTTTTGGCGTGTTGTGTAAGAAGGTGATAGACAAAACAGGTCTTCAACGACTTTCTTGTTATAAACTTGCGTCATATACGTGTTTCTGGCTTCGAATAGTGAAGCCTTTACACCGTAGGTGTATGCCAGTAGCTTGGCGAAGATGTTGTGTAGAACTAGGCTTTTGCCGTAGTATCGCAAACAATATTTGTGGGATGGAGCATCGGCGTAAACACTACCTCCCGACAGAGTCATCATTGCCAGAAGCTTTTTGAAATCGAGGATGCCAAGTCCTCGCCTGCGCAGACCGTCTAGGTAACTTGAGGATGAGAGGACAGAACCAACAGCTATGAATACGAAGTCGAGAGGTAGAACTGATAGCGCGGCTCGAAAGCTGACCGGCTTCTCTCCAAAAGGGTTGTATTGAACCTGAAAGTGCATGTGAATGGCGAGGAAAACAATGTTAATTATGCCGCCTAGAAAGAGCATAACGCCGAATGATTGGAGCTGCCTCAATCCATGTTTCACGTTTGCACCACCATCTAACGGGCAACTCCACATTTTGCTTGGTTAATATTCTCAACTTAGTTGCTATGACCACTTTCCTAAATAAACTCATGGATAACCGAAAACATAGCTAGCGTAGGCGCCTTCGACTGTTATTAGCCTCAACTCGTAGTCTGCGCCCTCAGGGTCAAGCCGAAAAGATAAAGTTATCGTCTTCAGCCCTCCTGACTCCACATCAACTGCTGGGGAAAGAGTTGTCGAATAAACGACTAAACCTACTTGCACTTTGACTAAGATGACTCTAGCAATACTGGCTCGTGTCGCGGCCAAGTTCTTCACATCGACGCCGATGAGAATTGATCTTTTCTTGTCTATTCTTAGGCCTTCCACCGTCAGAGTTTCGGTTTTCGGAGCGGCTTTCAAAGCTGTTTGAATCCAGTAATAGGCTATTGAAGAGGCTGCAACACCTATCATGATTAGGAGAAGAAATAGGGCTACTCTAAACGACCTAGTTCTGCTTGGCTTCAATTGATGCCCACCTAGCCAGTCAAGTGATAGGTGTGAGAATCTGGAATATCGCTGGCACCAGCGCAATGGTACCAATTACTGCGAATCCTAGGCTGAGGGTTGCAAGTATGCTCAAAGCCTTTGTACTAACTTCGCCCAAATCCCCCGGTTTATCTGCATATCTTTTCACAACAGCTCCCCATATGGCAGTGGCGATTGATAGGCCGTATCCAGCGACGACCGCGATAAACATGGGAGCATCGTGAAACACGAAGCAGAAAGGACATATGTGAAGTAGGCTCTCAAGTGAGAACGCAACCCGGCAACAAGGAACAGCAACAGGCTCAACCCTAAAGTAAAATGCTATGTCTAGAGCTGAGTCGGCTACGAGCAGCGGCATGAAAAGGAGGAAAGTCTTGGAGAGCACATCCATCAAGGGAGCGCCTTTACACCTTCTATTAATCAAGTCTAGGCTGAGCCACATACCATACACAAATACAATCCCTGACTTGAGGCCAGTATCCACCCAGGAGAATGGGTACCCCGCCTGATGTATTCCCCACTGACACATGGCTCCGGGGACAAGTGGTATTAGAGATTCATTTGCAACCCAATAAAGCACCATTGCCACGATTCGGGAAACTAGCACAACCCAAACAACAGTGGACACAAGGTAGAACCCCTTCTCAAGAACATACCTCTCCTCTAAGGTTACGGTTCGTAGCCTTCGAGCAATACGCCAAGCCTTCGTCGCTGCGTAGGCGGTTAGCGCTATTGCGAAAAAGCCTAGAATAACCATTATGGCCGTGAATGGAGTCCAAATCAAGTTGGCATCGCCGAAAAAAAGTGTTGGGAGGTTGGATTTAACGTTTCACTGAACTACTTTCGGCATGAGTTTCCTGTACGCAACTATGGACGCAACCAAGATTACTATGCCCACTATGGCGATTCCAGCTATCATTGCTGGTGAGGGTGGCACATATTGTATTCCCATGTCCTTCGCTATAGTTGGAGCAAGTTTGTCTACTGGCATAACTGGAGTGCCCTCGGGCAGCTTCACCTGCATCCAGCTCATGGTGTACTTAGTATATCCCTCGCGTAGAAGACCTTCCACCGCGGTTGAGTTGTAGGCAATCCTATTGTTAACGCATCCCTTGACTACTTTGCCCCCCAGAAGGATTCTGGCTGTGGAAGGATTTACAGTGACAACGGCACCATGATCTTTCGCGTCGATGACTATTCTATGCTTCGGGCCGTAGTAGTCACAGTATGTCTCTATGTGCAGATTTCTCCAACCTCTAACTGGATCAAGAAGCCTTAGCGCGCATCCTGGGCAGCATGCGTGAAGGCGGTTGCCCAAGTCGTCGCGAATATTGAAGTGCTCATCTATTTCCGGCGTTATCAACATTCCACAGGCTGGACAGCGCGGCACAGCGTAGTACTGATAGTATAGATATCCGCTCACACCTAGCAATACCACTCCAACAAGCAGAACCGCTATTGCAGCCAGCTTAGCCCCTTTTCCCTTTTTCGCAGCCATATCCATCAGCCATCCCAAAAACTATTAAATATGGAAGTTAAGGATTACGGAATTGAATTCGCAACCGATCATCGGTTTCATATTGTAACAGAGAAGATGCTTGTGCTGGATGACTGGAATGCGCAGTTTCGTCCGAGACCCGTTCAAGCTTATCGTAGTCGTTGCAGTCGTGGCGATCCTTGGTCTTTCAGGCTTGGTGGCCACGTTTCTCTCAGCTCACCCTTACTTTAACCCTCTTAAACAGACTAAACTGCCGAAGGGTTGGATCGATGAACAAACTTACATATCAGGGAACTACACGATACGCAACGGAGAGAAAGTTGCTGATGTCTTCGGCTACATGAAGGCGGGTGGCCAGTCGATATTGATCCTCGCCGTCCAACCATTATCAGTAGAAGAGAAAGGCAATGTCTCGATAGTTTTCAACGGAATAGAGCTGGGAACAACCTTCATCGAGACAACTACAGTGGTGAGTACAAGCCTAGCATCTTGTTGCTTCGTCACCCTTATCCAAGCAGGTGTGGACAACGTTGTTGAAATAACTTCAAATGGCTACGAAGGCCGTTTTAGATACTTCATCAAGATACCCACTCCGTAGGTGAGGAAGGTTGAGAAAAATTCTGGCGCTACCTGTGGCTGCCCTACTTATGTTTGTCCTCGTTTTGTCGATGAATTTGGTGAGTGAACAAGCTTGGAGTGATGCAGCGAGGCGGGTTGAGGAGGAGCAGGCGATTCGTCGCGTTGTTGGTTTGCCGAGCATCGCTATCGGAACATATTATGGCGCAACGAGGAACCCTTTGCTGGAGGTTTACTGCACTTCTCTCTACGATGTGCCTGGTGGCTACTGTTACATACTTGCCGCAATTTTCGTCGACACGCCGCTACGAGATCCGGTGTACTCTAGAACAATACCCGGGTTTAACATGACTGCCCAGCGCAGGTGAATGGGATGCTCAGGAGGCATCGAAATCTCTTTTCCTATTCCCTGGAATGCTTGAAGAAGTATAGGATGAGGACAACTGTAATTCTCATCGCCTTCACAGTTGCTGTTTCAATGCTCTCCTCAGTTTTCTTCGTGAAAGACGGGTTGGAAAGAGAGGCGGAGATGAGTGTAGCCATGGCTCCAGACATAACTGTTGAGTACCTGAAGGGTGGTCGTCTACTACTAACACCTTCCTCATATGCGGACGCTGTTAAGAAGATCGATGGAGTCGAGAAGGTTGCGCCCAGGATTTGGGGCTATGCGGGGATAAGTGTCTACACCTTCACGGTTATCGGATTAGACTTATCGAGCGCAAATGTTCCATCGAGTGTTGCAGCCACGTTAGCGAAAGGTAGATTCTTGAGGCCGAGCGATGCAGGCACTGGCGCTGTAGTTGTTGGACAACTCCTCGCTGGCATGCTTGACCTTGATGTAGGGAGCTCGATGATTTTGTTAAGTGAAGCAATCAAGGCGCGCAAGTTTGAAGTGGTAGGCATTTTTTCAGGCCAGTCCAGCATCTACACAGCGGATCTCATAGTTATGTCGATTGAAGATGCGCGTCGATTCTTTGAGATACCTGAAGGCTATGTAACTGATGTCTGTGTCTATGTGCGCGAAGACGTGTTCGCGGAGGAAGTTGCTGCCAAAATATCAACCCTGCCGAACAGCCGTGTTGTCACTCGAGATCTCCTTTTGCGAGGCTACAAGTATAGTTATGCCTCAAGAGGAGGAATTTACACAACAATATGGACGATACTGCTTGTTGCAGTTACATTGATTTCCTTCAGCCAGGCAATCATAGTGGGACATGAATCGCGGTTTGAAGTAGGTTTGCTGAAGACGTTTGGTTTTACAACTTTGGACATCATAGAGATACGTTTGATAGAAAGCATGACGCTAGGCTTGTTCGCGGCTTCATTGGGCATGATCATAGGCGCAGTCTACAGCATGTGGTTTAATGCAGCGGGGCTCGCTGACATCCTACTTGGTTGGGCTTTTCTTCCGCGTCAATTCAAGATTCCCGTCCATATAAGTTCTCCTTCGATTCTAGCCATTTACTCCGCCACAGTTATACCGCTTCTTTTCGCCACGGTTGTACCGGCTTGGCTAAACGCCATAACGGATCCTGAAATCGCTATGAGGAGGGCAGCGGCTTGATAGAAACAGCGAATCTTACGAAGATCTACAATTTGGGTACCCCGCGCGAAGTCGTGGCTGCTAGAGATGTGAGCATCAACATAGAGGATGGCGCCATAGTTGTGTTAAGGGGCCCTAGCGGATGCGGCAAAACTACGGTTCTGAGCACGATTGGGCTGATTCTCACACCTACACGTGGTCAAATCTTCATTGACGGGGAGGACATTACCGCTTACTCAGATCACTGGAAGTCTCTCTATAGGCGAAAGAACATGGGATTCATCTTTCAACACATAAATCTCCTCCCAAACTACACCGCTTTAGAGAATGTTCTAATACCTCTACTCTGTCGTGACGAGGAAGTGTCCCACTACCGGGATAGGGCACTGCAACTGTTCGAGAAGCTAAAGGTTGTGAGGAGGGCAAACAATCTTGTTGAGCAACTTTCTGGTGGGGAACAGCAAAGAGTAGCCTTTGTCAGAGCGCTCA
>CAZAQQ010000109.1:0-5862 GCA_964487485.1 uncultured Candidatus Bathyarchaeia archaeon
TTCTGTTCAGCGGGTGCTAATGGAATGAGACGGGGGCTTATTCTACTCATATTCTTGTTTTCTCCTTTGCTGCTGTTTTCGCTTAACCAAAATATTACTTCACTTGCTGTTCCCGTGACTAGGACGCTAACTTACACTACCACAGTTGTGACTACCGAGACAATAGCGTCCAGCGAGACATTCTATGAGACTTACACAGAAACCATGACCGAACCTTCTACTGTGACGACAACGTACACGACGACTGCAACAATGCCGTGGGCATGGCCGATATACAAGACGACGACTAGGACAACCACCTACACGACAAGTCATCTTGGCTATTATTCTACGAGTACCACCACGAGAACAACTACTAAGACAACTACCACGACTATTCATGTTCTTAGTATGTGGGTGCCGGTGAAAAAAACTTTAACGAGCACGACAACGGCGACTATAAAATACTGGGGGTTGCACCCCTATACTGTGACGACCACGTTTACGACGACAGTTCTTACGGTGGTTGGTGGTACGTTTACCTTCTCGGGAACAGGAACAACAACTTATGGAACACTCATCGTCACGACGCAGACCCTGACAAGCTCATCAATAGTTGCTGACACCGAGACGGTGACATACACTTTCACGTACACAATCACAGTTCCTTATACGACGGAGGAAGCGGCGCCGCCTTCAGGACTGCGCTGCCTAGTTGCTTCAGCCGCTTACGGCTCTGAGCTAGCTGATGAGGTTCAGTTCTTAAGAAGCTTCAGGGACGATAAGCTACTCCGAACCTTCGCTGGGAGTCAATTTATGACGGCCTTCAACAGCTTCTACTATTCCTTCAGCCCAAGAGTAGCTGAGGTAATATCGAATTATCCTCTTTTGCGCGAAGCTGTTAAGGCGATGCTATACCCGCTTCTGGGAATCCTCCACTTATCCACCGCCGTCTTCTCGTGGCTTAGCTTCAACGGAGAGTTCGCAGCCGTAGCCTCAGGCTTCTTGGCAAGCTCATTGATTGGCGCAGTGTACTTTGCGCCGCTGGTTATTGCTTTCTCGGCTTTGGTGGGAAGGCGGCGTTTATGTAGAATCCGTAGCTTCATGCCGCTATTGACGTTGTGGGCTTTCAGTCTGATCCTCATTGCTGCAGGGGAAGCAATGTCCTCCGGCGGGATATTGAGCCTGTCCACGGCTATGTTCGTTTTGTCAACTCTAAGCATTTCGGCTTTGCTGACTGCTTCAGGGGTTCTACGGAAGCTCGCATTCAGAGGATGGAAGGCTAAGGGCTGAGCCGGTACTACACAACTTTGACATCTACGTCTATCCCTTTTCGAACGCTTTGGGTAACTACGCAATAGTTTTCAAAAATCTTCAGACATCTTTCCATTTTGGCTGCCTCGTCCTCTGCAACGGTTGGCTGCAATCTGACGCTTATTGCCTTTACCCGCCAATAACCCTCTTGGTTTCTGGCGACGGATGTGGTAACCGTAGTCTTCAAAGCTTCCACGTTGATTCTCGCTTTTCGAAGACAGAAAAGTAAGCTGGCGCTTAAGCAGTTTCCAACAGCTGCTGCCAGAACCCTTGATGCATTGGGGCCTGTACCCTGCCCGACGGGACTAGGCTCATCCATTATTAGGTCCGGGACGTTTTGAAGATTGAACTTTACTTTGAACTCATAATCTTTCACCAGCTCTAGATCAACCGTGGAGTATTGGGTTCCTTCGTTTTCACTCATCCAGCCATCAACCTCTGCTAATTTTCAGCGAGCTACAACTTCAAATGCCAAAATTGGATTTAGCGTGAGTCTATCTAGAACAGCCACTCATTTCTTTCTAAGAATTCCCACCATTCCTCGTTCTTTACGACTTCTTTGCTTTCAGAAATCCGTATTAATTCTTCAAGAAGGCGGTGATGTTTACGTTCGTCCGCAGCAATTTGACTAAGCATGAACTGAGCGCGGCTGTCCTCCACTCGGCTGATGATTTTTTCAATGCGATCCAACGCGTCTTTCTCGTCGGCTACGTGTTTATCCAGCATCTTGCTCAAGTCATATCTTTCAAAGTCAGACACTAGGGCTCCCGTAGTCAACTCGACAAGAACCTGAAGCATATCCGCATGCTTCATTGAGTCTAATGCCAATCCATGTAAGAGCGATCTGACTATGCTATTCTTCGATTTCTTTGATAAAGGCGTGAAAAATCTAACCATCCTTTGCTCGATCTCTATCTGTTCCTTTAGTAGCCCCAACAGCTCTTCCCGGCTCATATTCAATCTACCTATTCCAATGGGTCAAATATGGGTGGGAATAAGTTAAAGCCTACGTATCTTTAACTGCATTCCAATGTTTCAGGGAATTGGTTGATCTAGGCTTAACTGCTGGGGTGAACGCTTTGAAGAAGCCGTATGTGATAGTTGGAGGATTCATGAGCATCGATGGGAAAACTGCTCCAAAAAATCGTAAGGGCGTATTATTCACAAAATTCATGAGTGAGGAACTTTACCGCAGACTGCATAGACTGCGCTCTGAAGTTGATGCTATACTTGTCGGAGTTGGAACAGCCCTTGAAGACGATCCTCAGCTGACTGTTAGGGCTGTCAAAGGGAAGAACCCTATTCGCATAGTACTGGACAGCAAGGCGAGGATACCTTTAGGCTCTAGAGTTCTAAACGTCAAAGAAGCTCCAACTATTATTGCGGTTTCTGAAGCCGCTCCTAAAGACAAGGTGGAAGCGCTTCGAAGTATAGGAGTTGCCGTCATCCAGAGTGGAGAAAAGAAGGTGGACATAAAGATACTCCTTCAAGAACTCTATGAGAGAGGTGTGCGAAAACTTTTGGTTGAGGGAGGAGCTGAAGTTAGATGGAGCTTCTTCAATGAGAGGCTTGTGGACGAACTCTTTGTTTGGATTATACCTGCGATATGGGGTGGGCTGCAGGCTCCAACCCTTGTAGGTGGGGAGGGCTATGTTTCACCTGAGGAAGTTGCTTTGCTGGACCTGAAGCGAATAGAGCAGGTTGGAGAGATTTTGGTTTTGACGTATACGGCGCGATAGGAACACTCATTTTTAGGTAGATACTCATAAATACCCCACCGCGTCCGTGATTCAACTGACGCATTGTTTCGAAGTGCATAAGAATGGGGGAGAAAACGAGAACAGGCTCCGAGACTTTCAAGATAGACTTGGAGAAAGATGCGTTTGAAAGACTTGTGCGCGCGAGAGGCCTCTACGAATCAGACACGAATACTAAGATTAGCTTCAGCGATCTCGTAGACCGTCTAGTATTCGCCTACTTGCTATTCCGAGAGAAGCGAGGTCAAAGCGAAAGCATATTCCTAGAGAAACTGGCAACAAACCCGGACATGTACGGAGTCCCAGACTCTAAAGTCACCTCGTAGAAGACAGGGTCCTGAACTGCACAAACCTATGGCTCAGTGGAGAACCTTGGCTACGGCTCCCAAGTATTCTGAAGATATGCCATGGTGGTCGCAGGTTCTCTCCAAGCTAGCGCAGCGAAGAAACCTATCGGTTGACGAGGCGAAGGAATCAGCCTATCGAATTTTCACCTATCTTGCTGAAGGAAAACCTGAAACTCCCGTCATCTTGGCTGGCTACTTCGGCGGGTTAACTGTGAAGGAACCGACAATCGATGAGTTGGCAGGCATGGCTATTGCCATGGAGGAAACGAAGTTGTTCAAGTTCCGCTTCGACGTATCGAAGCCCGTGGTAACCGCTGGAGGCACAGGCGGAGATACGATGAAAACCATTAACGTGACCACACCGGCTGTAATCATCGCCGCAGCGGCAGGGGCTGTTGCAGTTAAAAGTGCAGCCAAAGCCTTCTCATCAACAACAGGCGCAGCCGACTTAGCATCCACCATGGGCATAAACGTTCACGCACCCCCCGAAGTAGTAAAGAAGTGCGTCGAGGAACTTGGAACAACAGTCTGGGCTTCAGCAATGATATATCCTTGGATGGAACCGCTTCTCAAAGTCCGAGATATGCCCACAGCACCCGCACTGTTCCCATTGCTGCAATCCCTGAGACTAATGATTGCAACAGCACTAAACCCCTTCTCAGTACGAAGACAACTTCGTGGTACAGCGCTTCCCCACACTGAGCTGGTGGCAAAGGTGTTGTCTAGAGTTGGGTATGAAAAAGCACTTGTCCCTGTGGGATATGGATCTAAAGAAGATATTAGGATAGACGAATTTTCCAGTTTAGGAAAAACCGTAGTTTCGGAACTAAAGCCCAACGGCCTTGTGGAGACCTATGAGGTTAAGCCGGAAGACCTAGGTGTGAAACGGGGAGACCCAGCTGAGGTTAAGGCTCAAGATACTCATGAACAAAACACAAAACTTGTGCTAGGCGTGTTGTCGGGAAAAGACAGAAGCTCCAGAAGAGACCTAATCTTGCTAAACGCTGGCGGCGTCCTCTATCTCGCTGACGAGGCTACTGACCTAAGAGATGGGTATGAATTGGCGCGTAACGCATTAGACTCAGGCGCCGCTCTGGAGAAAGCTAGGCAACTAGTTGTGGGAAGCGGCGGCGACGCTGAAAAGCTTAGCGCATTAATCTCGTCTTTGTGAAACGGGTAAAGCCTCATGCATAGATCCAGCCTCAAAAGTGGCGCACTCGGATTAAGGGAATGTACCCTAATCTGCATCGGCGGCATGATAGGTATAGCTGTTTTCGTACTATCATCCATCACTGTGACGTTGTCAGGTCCTTCCGCAGTTTTGGTATGGCTTGTTGCAGCAGCCTTAATGTTCATTATAGCGCTGAACTTCGCAGAGTTGGCTACAGCGTTTCCAAAAGCCGGGGGTGTCTACGTATATCCAAACGAAATTTTCGGAAAAGAAAATAAGGTAGGGTCCTTTCTAGGCCACCTAACTGGATGGCTTTACTGGTTCACTTTCGGGGTTCTCGCCAACGTGATTGGGGCTATTTTCATCGGGGAGTACGCAGCCATTTTCATTCCATGGGCTGCGAGGTATAGCACCTTAATCGCTATCTTTGCGCTGGTTCTAGTGTGGGCTTTGAACCTTGTCGGAGTCGTTCCAACAGGACTTGTGAATACAATTCTCACCTTCGGCCTAATCACCGTGATGTTAATCTACGTCGCCGTAGGAATCCCCAGAATTCACCTGGAATACTACCATCCCTTCGTAGAAGGCTACATGGGGTTCCGAGGTCTTCTTCTCGGAATAACAATTGCTTGGCTCGGGTATACAGCTTGGATTGCGATAACTTCACTCGCAGAGGAAATCAGGGAACCTGAGAAGACTATTCCTAGGGCACTATCCATCGCAATGTTCACAGTCGCACTGCTGTACTTCCTAGTGCTATTCGTTACCTTCGGACTGGGCCGCTGGACTGAATTCACCCAACAGAATCCTTTCGGCTACTATTCCCCCTTTTCATACGCTGCGAGCAAGCTTGGAAGTCCTTGGATCGCTTCAATTCTGGCATTAGGAGCGATCCTAGCAATTACCACGACGATGATTGTTCTCGTACTTGACAGCAGCCGGGTGCTGCTGGCGATGGGGAGAACAGGTATGTTACCTCAAATCTTCAGTCATACTCACGTACGGTTTAAGACGCCTTGGTTCTCCCTAACCTTCCTCACCGTTGTTTCAGCAGCCTTTGTCACTCAACCGCGCGAAATCATATCCTATCTTGTACAGATGGGTGGAGGAAGCTTCGGAATCATAATTTTCATCTCATGTCTTTCACTGGTCTACATGCGAAGATTCAGGCGTGATGTAGAAGCAAAGTTCAGAGTGCCAGGAGGCTACGTGCTTCCAATTGCCGCTATGGCCATAATCGTCGTCGCGATGACCCAGTATGAAAGCGCTGTGTACTACCTTACAGGCGGATGGA
>CAZAQQ010000110.1:0-5857 GCA_964487485.1 uncultured Candidatus Bathyarchaeia archaeon
AGTTCACCCGATGAGGTTCATTAAATACGAATTAAGAAAAGACAGCGGCGGACCCGGAAAGTGGAGGGGGGGAACAGGCATAGAACGTGGCTGGATGCTTACCGCGCCTTCAGCAACTCTGTCTATACTGGCGGAAAGAAACAAGATCCGCCCGTGGGGCCTGAAAGGGGGAAAGCCAGGTGCCTTGGGCGAATATTTCATGAAAAGGCCTACCGGAAGAAGAATGAAGCTGAAGTCCAAGTGCACCGTTAGAATTCATGAAGGTGATGTTCTTATCGCCAGAACCCCTGGCGGGGGTGGCTACGGCAACCCACTTGAAAGGAAACCGGAACTCGTCCTCAAAGACTTTATCAATGGATTGGTGTCGCTGAAATCTGCAAAAAACGATTACGGAGTCATCATAAATCCGAAAAACGAAACAGTGGATATTCAGCGTACTCTCAAGCTCAGGGAAGCAATCAAAAAGAAAAAGAAGTAACAGGACTAGTAGGTTCCAAGAGATCCCATCGTCAGGCTGCGAAATGTCGGCGCTTACGCGTCTATTCCAATGTGCTTAAAGCTATCCTAGCTCAAAATATTTTCTTGTTTCCCAATTCGTGATGCTTCTATTATACTCGTCCCACTCCGCCATCTTAAGAGTTACGAAATTCTCATAAGCTTTGCCTAGAGACCCCTTGACAACTTCATCCCTCTCTAGCTCGTCAAGCGCTTCCTTGAGTGTTTTAGGCAATTTTTCAAGCTTTCTGCAGATCCCAGTAGAATAGATATCTTCTTCTATTGGAGCCGGAGGGTCTATTCTCCTCCTAATCCCATCTAGTCCAGCCTCTAGCAATGCAGCAAAGCACAAGTAGGGATTGCAGGTTGAATCTGGGCTGCGGTATTCTATCCTCGCCGACGCACTCTCAATGAATTCAGGAATCCTAATTAGAGCATCCCTATTCTTTCTGCCCCAGTATTTGTAGCAAGGAGCCTCAAACTCCCCAAGCCTCTTATATGAATTTACTGTAGGATTTGTGACAGCGGTCAACGCCTTGCAATGCTCAAGCAAGCCTGCCACGAAATTTTTCGCAACATCTGACAGCCTATACTCGTCTTCAGGATCATAGAATGTGTTTTCCTCCTTTCTCAGCAGGCTCTGGTGAACATGCATGCCGTTTCCAGGCAGTCCTTCCATCGGTTTTGGCATGAAAGTAGTCCTCAAGCCTAGCTTCCTTCCAATTTGCTTTACAGTACTTTTGAAAATCAGAATACGGTCTGCTGTTGCTAATGCTTCACTGTGCTTGATGTCTATTTCATCTTGGCCAGGGCCGACTTCATGGTGGCTCACTTCCCACTCAATGCCCAACTTATCCAACTCCTCAATTACTCTCTTCTTCAACTCGATCGCTTCATCTTTAGGCGCAACATCCAAGTAGCCTCCGGAGTCAATTGGCTTGTCGTCTCTAAAAGCATAGAATTCCGGCTCAGCAGCCGTTTCGAAACGTGTGAATCCCAGTTTCTTCGCGCCTTCCAATGCTCTTTTGAGAACATATCTAGGATCTCCCTCGAAAGGCTTATCCGACGTGTACACGTCGCAAAAGACTATTCTCACTTCGCCTTCGAGCATTGATTGCTCATCAGGCACAAGCCTCATATCGCTTTCATATCTCCTAACGAAGCCTTGGATAGATGAGCCGTCGAACCAGATGCCTCGCCTCTGGGATTCCTCGTATTTTTCTTCAGCAACCAAGACTTCCTTCAAGCTTCCGCCTAAGTCTGAAAATCTCAGACTGACTGCTCTGCCCATTCATACACCTTGAACTTGCATATTCTAACCGTGCGTGTCTTTAAATTCTTTGCAGCCAACAGCCCTTTCCACAGTTATCAGCAAGATTCTCTCGCTAGCATGTCCCTGTCGCCGGCAATATATAGTCGCCCAACGGCAGAATCGCGCTGTGACTGTGATGGCGAAACCCGCAAATGCAATACCGATGTTGAAGCGCAAACAAAGCAGTGGGAACCCAAAGGTGGAAAGCAAAGAAGATGATCAGAATATGCCTGTTCGAATATTAAGTGTGAGGAGAAAATCAGGGTTGCTGTCCAGAAATCTGCTAGGAGCACCCTAGCTATTCATTTCTCCCCGAAAAGTAGTTATCGCTGAAAGGAGATGTTAAGAAATACTGCTTGGAATGAAGAGATGATGCCCACCGCTAATGTTGATTTCGAGAGAATGAGAAGGGTTAGAGAAGTCTTACCTTGTTTGAGGCATCGGAGACCCGAGCTCTATGGATTTCGAATGTGAGAAAGGAAAAGTCAATTTAGATCCCGGCTGCAAAGAAATGGAAAAGTGAGGGGAAATTTCAGTTGCCAAAGCCAGTGATTGATTTCATCGTAAAAGGAGTCTCAGGGCAGCGTGAAATATCCCTCACCGTGCAGTCGCTAATCTGTTGCGGGTACGCTGGGCGAGATCAAGATGCTGTCCGCAAACATGTTGAGGAGTTGAAAGAGTTGGGTGTCGCTCCACCCAACAAGACGCCCACAGCCTACCTAGTTCCAACATATCTCGCAACGACTGATGATTATATCGAAGTGTTTCACCAGCAGACTTCAGGTGAAGCGGAATACGTGGTGCTCGTTGATGAGAAGGGTGAGCTGTACGTGACTGTTGGCAGTGATCATACTGATCGAGAAGTTGAGCGGGTAAGTGTGGAAAGGTCGAAGCAAATTTACCCGAAGATAATGGCAAGAGAGGTTTGGCCCTATCGAGAAGTTGAGAAGCACTGGGATGAAATTCAGCTGCGATGTTGGGTTACCAGCGACGAAGGTCGACTATTATCCCAAGAAGCACCTCTGAGCGCCTTGCTTCCTGTCGCGCAAATTCTATCCTTTGTCGAGGAAGAGGTGGGTGGGAAACTGGTTAGTGGAATAGTGTTTTCGGGAACGATACCCACGCTAAGCGGTAAGCTGGTTTTTGGCAGAGCTTACGAGCTCCAGTTGCATAACCCCGCAACGAAAAACACTATTGAACACAGATACTATGTCAAAACGGTGATGGCAAAGAGTAAGCGGTGAGGCTTTGATTTTGAAGCGATTTGAAGTGAAGTTGTTGGGTGTTGGAGGTCAGGGAATTAGGATGGCGGGAGAAATCTTGGGGAGGGCCGCAACAAATGACGGCAAGTTCGCAACCCACTGGCAATCCTACGGCGTCGAGACTAGAGGCGGACCCAGCACCTCCGAAGTCGTGGTCTCTGATGAGAAAATTGTTTACCCACGAGTAACCTTTGCTGACATCATGGCTGCGACTGATCGGGCTGTTTTGCGTAGGCATATCCATGAGTTGAAGCCCGGCGGCTTGCTTCTAGTAGACTTAGATCTGGTTGGAGATGAAATACTGCGTGGAGATGTGCAGATTAGGAAAATACCTATGGCAAAGATTGCGAATGAACTGGGTCAACGGATGGTGGTGAACATGGTCATGTTAGGGGCACTTCAAGGCTTAACCGAAATCGTTACCAAAGACATATTCCTGAAAACCATACGGGAGAGCGTTCCGAATAGCATGGAGGAAGTTAATGTCAAAGCCTTCTTAATAGGCATGGAAAAAGCGAAAATAGGCGATGTAACTGGGAAGTATGAGTAACTTGTCTACCGTACAGATTTTCAAGGAAATGTGTAAGGGCTGCAGAATCTGCGTGGAGTTTTGCCCCACCCGCGTGCTGGAGCAGTCTCGCGATACAAATGAGAGAGGTTTCTACTTTGCGGAGGTTAAGGACGGGCAGCGATGTACCGGCTGCAAACTGTGCGAGCTTATGTGCCCGGACTTTGCCGTAGTTGTGCTAAAGGAAAGGGTCTCAGCTCGCTAACTTCGGACTGGGTTTCCGGAAAGTTTTTGATTTAGAGCCTTGTACCGATCTGATAACTCAATTCTCTCTCTATTCACAAATTCGCCGATGATGATTTTCCCGGCGATTTCCTCTGGTGGCAGCTTCTCAGCTGCTCCTCGCAGTACAGTGTTGTCGCGGAACCATTTCAAGCAGTCAACAGCCTCTGTCGTCTTGAGCAAGTATCTGCCTAGGTAGGTTGGGCACTGACCCATAACCTCTATGAAGGAGAACCCCTTCTTCCGAATGCCCTCCTTGATAGAGTTGATTGTTTGCCTAACGTGGTAAGTCGTCCACCTAGCAACGTACACAGCTCCGGCCGCAGCCATCAAATCGCACAAGTCAAAAGGATCTTCAAGGTTTCCATACGGCGTGGTTGACGTGTAGGCTGCTAGGGGCGTTGTGGGCGCCTGCTGCCCTCCCGTCGACGCGTAGACTTGGTTGTTATATAGCACAGTGGTTACGCCAATGTTCCGCCTTGCCGCATGAATCAGGTGGTTGCCCCCAATCCCCGCGCCATCTCCATCGCCAGTCACAACGATCACTGTGAAGTCCGGTCTGGAGAGTTTAACTCCAGTGGCGAACGCTAGTGTCCTACCATGCAATGTGGTAGCAGAGTCGAAACGTACGTAGCCAACACCTCTAGAGTTGCAACCTATCCCGCTCAGGAAGACCACTCTGTCCATATCTAAGTTCAGTTCTTCGACAGCTTTAGCGGCGTAGTGGTAGACTTGCCCAATTGCGCATCCCGGGCAGAACTCATGGGGCAGCCTCTCGGTTCTTAGGAGTTTCGATAGGGGATGTGCCACCTATTTCGCCTCCCTAAGTTTCGCTAAGATTTCGCGGGGAGTATGAGTGTCCGCTAGCCTCAATGCTGGAACGATTTTCTTAGAGTTGCCTATCGCTCTCTCGACTTCGTGGACAATTTGGCCGTTATTCACTTCCGGCACAATTATGTTCTCGGCAGATTCGCAATACCTGCGGATGGCTTCATGGTGGAAGGGCCAAACTGTTATCAATCTCAAGTATCCGGCTTTGATCCCTAATCTGCGCGCTTCCTCAACGGCGGCTAAGGCAGCTCGGGCAGTGGATCCATAGGAAATTACTACAGCGTCCGCATCCTCCAAATAGTGCGTCTCAAACTTGGCAATCTTGCCGATGTTAAGATTGATCTTTGAGGCTAGCCGCCTAAGCCCTTTCTCAGCAGCCGGATACCTTTCCAAACTGAGAACAGGATATCCTTGAGGCGTGCGCAAGTGCCCCGTATAATACACTCGGTATCCGTCACCAAAGGAGACCATGGGAGGAGCCTCGGCCTCTGGAGCTTCAAAAGGAGCGAATTTCTCAGGTATCACCATGGCCTTCCTCCTAGTCACAACTTTGGTTTGTCTAGATTCCGGAACAACTAGAGTCTCCCGTAGGTGACCGATGGACGCTTCGGCGAGCAATATAACCGGAACGCGGTACTGCTCAGAGAGGTTGAATGCTTCAACAGTTAAGTCAAACATATCCTGCACAGAGGATGGTGCAAGAGCTATTATCTCATGTGTGTTGCCATGCGTTCCCCACCTCGCCTGCATCACGTCGCCTTGTTGCCCGAATATACTACCAGTTCCCGGCCCAATCCTTTGAATATCCACGATCACACATGGAGTTTCCGTTGATATTGCGTACCCTATACCCTCCTGCATCAAACTAAAGCCCGGCCCAGAGGTTGCCGTCATAGCCTTTGTTCCAGTCCATGAAGCGCCAACGACCGCGCAGATAGACGCAATCTCATCCTCCATCTGAACGCAGATTCCGCCCACCTCCGGCATCCTCTTAGCTAAATGCTCCGCAACCTCACTCGCAGGCGTAATTGGATAGCCAGCGAAAAATCTGCATCCTGCCGCTACTGCACCTTCAGCGCAAGCATGGTTTCCCAGCATGAAATATGAGCCGCCGAACATGTCTAATCCTTCTCTCGCAAGGAAATTTTAATGGCGGCTCATATTTAA
>CAZAQQ010000111.1:0-2381 GCA_964487485.1 uncultured Candidatus Bathyarchaeia archaeon
ACTCATAGGCTACGGAGCAGCAGTCGCAGTCTTCTCAGTTGCCAGCAGAGTAGCAATACGTCCTAAGATCGAGGTACCGGTGGCCGCTGCGGCTAGAGAACGCCAAAGGGGATAAAAACTTTGGAGGGAAGTGCATCCCTCCAAATCTTTTTTAAAAAAGTGGAGTAGGTGATAAGCCATGAATAGAAGAGCTGTTTTAATTGTTGGTCAACCCATTGCTGAAGATTCCGGCACTGCGAGATTGGACAAGGGAACTATGAAGTATATTGGGGTAGAATCTGGGGAGGAAGTTGATGTTCATGGTTTAATCTATACACCCGCCCAAGTCAAAGTGAAAGTGAAGAAAGCTTTGGCTAAGGACGAGGGTGCGGGCATAATTAGGTTGGCCCTAGACAAAATGCGACTGGGCGGCTTTACACCCGGCATGCAGGTGATCGTCGAAAAATCTTCCATAGAAACCTTAAAGACAGCCCTCTCCGAAAAGGCAGCCCTAGTCTACGCGTAGAGTTGCCTAACCCTCGATTGAAACTCCTTTTTCCTTTGACGCGTGCTTCTAGGCAACACTCTAAAATAGAAAAGTCCGCATCGCTATAACATGTGAATTAGATGGAAACGGCTAAGGCTTATTGGCAGTTGACTAAGCCGAGGATTACTCTGGCAATATTCGCCTTGTTCATTCTCGCTGCGTTAGCAAGCGCATTGGGCAATTATTGGCTCAGCCTAGCCGAGAAACTATCTAAATTCTTGGTGGGGGCCGCAGCCGTTTTTGCCTCCGCTGCGGGATCCAACGCCCTAAACTGTTACTTCGACCGAGATGTTGATTCAATCATGGTTCGAACTAGGAGGCGACCTATTCCCCAAGGAAAAATAAGAGCGAAAAACGGTCTTCTATTCAGCATCACGTTCTTAGGCACCTCGTTAGTTCTAACGTACTTGGTAGGTTTTCTTCCCACTGTTCTTCTTCTGCTGGGTCTTTCAAGTTACCTCCTTTTCTACACTTTGCTCTTGAAGAGGAAGAATCCCTTGAACGTGTTCGCAACAGCTCCAGCAGTGGCGTCTCCCGTCTGGTTTGGGTGGATAGTTGGGAGGGGCTACCTTGACTTCCAAGGGGTTTTGATGGGTTCCGTCGTAATGCTTTGGGGGCCGCTTCATCTTTGGAGTCTCGCAATGTTATTCTCCAAAGACTATGAGAAAGTTAATGTTCCAATGTTGCCAGTGGTTGTCGGTTGGCAGAAAGCCTGCTGGCACATACTGGTTCTATCAATAATGCTCTCGTTCACATCAGTTCTGCCTTTCTTACTGAACTACTTTGGCGTAATCTATTTGGCCGGAGTGACTACGCTGAATACGATTCTCATATTCCTGAGTGTAAGAGCTCTAACTCTTCGCACTGGAAGGAGCGCATGGCTCCTCTACAAATTTTCGGCACCCTACATGGTAGGTCTACTCTTAATGGCTACCATTGACCGACTAATAACGCTGCAAAATTGGTGAGACAACCTCTTTCCAGTACTACCATGTCCCTGCCCCAGTGAAGGACAGGAGCCTCGCAAGCATACGAACCGGATACTATACTGACCCTTAAAATGCAGGAATTCGCTTAATCTCATCTGTTAATTATCATAGGCGGAGTTTGATGTTGTGACTCCCGTTTTGGGAAACTTCCAAATAATGACTGCATACGCGGCTCAGCTTATCTTATCTCCTAAGAAACTATTGCAATTATTTGTATCCGTAAAAGTATCTACTTCTTAATTGTCAAACTGGCAGGTTTTGATATGATAGAATACGATTTGATATCAATAGGCACAGGTTCTGCGATGATTATTGTGGATGCCATGATTAGGGAGAATCCACATTTGAAGGTTGCCATCATAGATAAGGACGAACCTGGTGGAATTTGTCTGACGCGAGGTTGCATACCATCAAAGATATTGCTGTATCCGGCAGAATTGGTCAGAACAGTAGCGAGGGCAGGGGAATTTGGCATAGATGTTGTTGTCAGGAAGGTAGATTTCGGAAGAATCATGGAGAGGATGAGGACGCTTATCTACGAGGACATAAACATGATACGAGATGGGCTCACCCACTCCAAGAACATAGATTTCTACAATGCTGTAGCCGAATTTGTTGCGCCATATACGCTGAAGGTCGGCCACGAGACCATAACGTCAAAGATGATATTCTTGTGTACTGGATCAAAGCCCTTGATACCTACGATAAAAAACCTGAAAGAAGTCGGCTACCATACTAGCGATACATTGCTCAAGATGAATAAACTACCCAAGAGCATTGCCATTATTGGAGGAGGATACATAGCTGCTGAATACGGCCATTTCCTCTCGGCCATGGGATCAAAAGTTATCATAATTGGCAGAAAT
>CAZAQQ010000111.1:2481-5811 GCA_964487485.1 uncultured Candidatus Bathyarchaeia archaeon
AACGATTATTTGGAGACCTCACAGCCAAATGTTTGGGCTTTCGGCGACGCCGATGGCAGGCACCTCTTCAAACACGTAGCTAACTACGAGTCTCTCGTTGTTTACTACAATGCCGTATTGAAAAGGAAGGTAAAGGTAGATTACCACGCCGTTCCACACGCGATTTTCATGCATCCAGAAATTGCAAGCGCAGGCCTTAGGGAGGCAGAGGCGATAAAGAAATACGGCAAGGACAACGTGCTAATTGGGATCGGGAGATATCAGGACACTGCCAAAGGAAAGGCCATGGGTGTAGAGGACTACTTTGTCAAGGGTATCGTTGAAAAGGGTACTATGAAGATTCTGGGGGCACATATCATCGGACTGCATGCCTCTATCCTCATACAGGAAATCATAAATCTAATGTATACTTCTGAGGAGAGCGCGGAGCCTATAATTCAAGGAATGCACATTCACCCTGCCCTGAGCGAGGTGGTAGAAATGGCATTTCGCTCCCTTACGACACCAGAGCGATACCATCACCTAATTGACCATCACTACAAACTTCCTATCAACTAAGGATGCTAGGTTAACATCAAAATTTTGCTCAGAGAGACTGAATCATTCCGGTCTCTATTGACTTTCTTGCGGCCTCCAACACTTTTATGGTTTGAAGCCCCTCTTCAGGCGTTGTCGGAGGGTTAGGCGCTTCGCCGGCTATAAAGGAAAGGAATTGTCCGATTAGTGCGAAGTAGCTTTTCTCCATCGGCAACCCCTTTTGGTAGGAACGCGCCTTCAGGAAGTTTCCAATATGTTGCCCCCATTTAACGACGGGGCCGCTAAAGTCGTCTGATAATGACATGTAGGCAGTTCTCCACCGGTTTCCACTTTTCCTAGACTTTCTTCGCAAGAAATCATGCGAGAGGTCCAAGTCAAATCGATCCCCCGTCGTTGTCATCAACTGAAACATCCTCTGGGTTTCCTTTGCTTCCCACTCATACTCACATATTGCTGGCCTGCCGTTGCTGTGCAGAATAAGAGTCAGTGAATCGTGTACAGGTTTCCTGAACTTGTTCGCGATGGCGTACACTGTCTGAGACTTGCCCAGAAAATGTTCGATCAGGTAAATATGATGGACTAACGCTTCCCAAAGAATGCCTCCAGCCTCTTCCTTGAAGACCCATGCAGGCGTAAAACCCGGGTAGGGTTGCGCAAAAAAGTATGAGAACCTCACCCTAGAAGGGCTGAGTCCCTCTTTATCAAGGGTCGCTTTTGTCTTTTTGATTGAGTCAAGGAATTTGAGGCCATGGAATACGCATAGGGTTCTGCCGCTCTTCTTAGCGACGTTTATCATTTCTTCGCAATCTACGGAGGTAAGGGCCATGGGTTTCTCCACAAGTACATCCTTCCCTGATTCGAGGGCAAGCTTTGCAATCTCTTTGTGGGTTGTCGTAGGGGTCACAATATCTACAAGATCTAGATCCAAATCAAGCATTGATCGATAATCCATGAAAACCCGCTCTGCCCTCCATTCGCGGGCCTTCTGTTTCGCCAAGATCTCATTGATGTCGCAGACCGCGGCGATCTGAACTCCCCTCATGTGCCGATAGACCATTAGGTGATTGTCCGAGTTACCTCCGCAACCGATAACCCCTACGTTTAATGTTCTCATGCAAACACCACAAGGGCTCTAGCAACAATTACTCATTGCTTAGGTAGTCTTTAAGTAACGTTATTATAAAAATCAATTGAAGAGAAACCAGACATCGTGAACTCTTGGGGAATGAGCAACTGCCGTTTTAGAACCCTGATTAGTCAGGGTTCGGTCAGAATTGTGTGGTAGATTTCTATAAGGCGCTCAATGTTTGAGCGAACGTCGTGATGAGTTTCTACGTATTGTCTTCCAGCTTTCCCCTTTTTCTCCCACAGATTGTTCCCAATCAGATGCTGCAAGCCGCGTGCGAAGTCTCCATCGGGGACATAGCATCCGTACTTGTTCACAAGCCCATCTGGATTCGCACCGCTGAGAACGGCACATTCGTGACTCCACGCCTCGAGAAATGCAACCGGTAGTGCTTCGTGTATGCTGGTGTTTATCAGGATCCAAGATTTTTCAAGGATTCGCGACTTTCGTTCTCCGAAAGTCCACCCGAGAAATTTCAGGTTACTCAGACTGCTGAAAGCTTTGATGAGAGGAGCATATTTTGATGGCACGGTAGTCTGACCCATCACACAAAATTGTGTTTGAGGAAACTTCCTCGCCAACTCGAAGTATACCCAAGGACGCTTGACGGGATCCAATCGCCCTAAGAAACACACCACCGGCTGATCGGACTTCTTCATGTTTCTCCTAGGGGCCTCAATTGGGTGTCTGACTATCGGCGGTCGACTATCTAGTCCATACATTTTGACGGCTTTTTCGGCTAGAAAATCAGCCTTCGCATAGAATCCGTCTGCTTGCTTCACCACTCTCTTCAGGAATTGGGATTCAACAGGTAGCCCTCTGATCTTGTTGTGTACAGCCGCTTCAGAGGAGATAGTGGCAATTCTCCTCCAATCGTGCATATCCCTCAGGTCGCTGAAGGCTATCAGATGCTTCGCACTTGGTCTACCCAATTTCGCAAGTAGCGTATAGAAGGAGGGATTAACGCTGTGGTATATGTCTGCTCGACATTTTGAGTAAAGGTATGAAGCGCACGTCCTTGCGACAAGCTCGGACGGAACTGAATCCAACAGCGAGGTCGGATAAGGAAGCCCAAAAACAATGACTCCGTCCAGATCTTCTAGAGATGCCTGATTCTCGCTCCGAGGGATCACAGCACACACTTCGAAGCCCCTTTTGATTAACTCTCTACTAACTAGCCGAACGTACTTCCCAAAGCCGCCGTACTTCCCCCAAGCGAAGAGCTCTTTTGTGACAAAACAGATTCTTGTAGCCATGTCAGTACCCCATCTCGCAGCTTAGCACTATGCATATTTAGATTAGTGAAATAGGGCTAGCGCCTACGGTAAAGCATTGTCAAGGCTCCCGTCATTGGAGTAGCCCCGGCTCTCCCAGTATCCGCGGTGGTTGGCATCGTCGGAGAGCTCTATCTGCGTTACCCACTTAATCCACTTGTAGCCCCACTTGCTTTCAGCCACCAGCTGGAAGGGGAAGCCTCTCTCAGGGGGCAGCGTGACGCCAATCATTTTGGTCGCCATTATGATGTCGTTGTCTATGACGTAGTTCAGCGGGAACGAGGTAGAGTAGCCGTCGTAAGCCCTGAAAATGATGACCTTGGCAGAGGAGGTTACTTCTGCCTTGCTAATAATGTCCTTGAGCAGCACGCCTTCCCAGAGGATCTTGACGCT
>CAZAQQ010000112.1:0-5778 GCA_964487485.1 uncultured Candidatus Bathyarchaeia archaeon
ATGATGGGTCCGACATTGATGAGTTGCTTGTCTGCCTATCTAGCGCTGATCTTGTCGCTGGAGAAGGCTTAAATGCACATATGTGTATTTTTTCCCGAGGTCCAATGGCACACAAAACGGTTACAATCTCAGAAGAGGCGTATGAAGCCTTAGCAAAAATGAAGGGAGAAAAAGAATCCTTCACAGAAGTCATCTTAAGAATCGTGAAGAAAAAGGAAGAAGGCACCCTCTTGGACTATGTTAGAAGCATCAAGCCTGACGAGGAATTCGCCGCGACGCTGGAAGAAATAATCAAGGAGAGAAAAACAATCTCCCTGAGGGCGCCAAGGCTCTAGGTGCCCCGGCATGGTATGCTTCGACACCACCTTCTTGGTCGCACTGGTCAGACGTGACCCTAAAGCAGAGAAGAAATTGGAGGAGTATATAGCCAGCGAAACCAAGATGTCGACAACCCCAATTACGGCTTGCGAACTCTTCAAGGGCGCCTACAGATCAAGGAGGATCGAAAACATTGCAAAAGCCAGAAAGACACTTGCTTACCTAGAAATCTTGGATTTCTCAGTTGAGGCTTGCGAAATATATGGCAAATTGGCGAGTGAACTTCAACTCAAAGGAGTTCCCATTGGGGATCCGGACACGATGATAGCTAGCATTGCACTAGCCCATGGCGAACCCCTACTCACCGCGGACAGAGAACATTTCGAAAGGGTTCCCGGGTTAATAGTTGAAACATGGTAACATTTCATGCAATAATTTAGAGAAGCTACAGGCGCCGAGGAGAGCCCCACCAGCGTAACTGTCCTCGGCTTCAGGAGGGGGATCGGACCTAGACTTGAATCAGGATACTCCCAAATTTCAAAAAGTTTTCAAGAGTAGGAACTGAACATTGCTCGCACTCACACATCGCATGTCAGCGCTTGCTGGGCAAAAAGATAAAATGCTGAGACGCTGGGATTTGGTTCAGCACGGTTGGGCGACAAGTTGTTTAGGTATAGGAAGCTTGTTAGGAATCTTACGGTTAAGGAGTTTAGGCTTCGGTACAGGAACTCTGTTCTAGACTTCCTATGGTCTTTGCTTAACCCTCTTGCTATGATGACTATACTGACACTGGTTTTCTCGACCTTGCTGAGGGCTGGAATAGAGAATTTCCCAGTTTTCTTGCTGCCAGCACTCTTGGCTTGGCGCTTCTCGATGGGATCCCCCATGTCCTCGTGGTCTATAATTGGCAACTCCTCTCTAGTGACAAAGGTCTACTTCCCAAGGTGGCTTGTCCTATCAAGCAACTTGGCGGACCTCATAGGATCCTCTCTAGAGTTTGTCGCTCTATTTCCTCTACTAGTTTTTCTGGGGATGAAGGTAACCTACCTTTCGTTTCTGCTCCTTCTCATCTTGATCCTTGAATTCATTCTAGTTGCTGGTGTCTCGCTACTTTTGGCAGTGCCGAATGTCTACTATAGAGACATCAATGAGATATGCGGTATAGTTCTTCAAGCAGGCTTCTTTTTGACGCCAACAATATATAGCATCGGCCTGATTACACTAAGCTACAATTCCCTCCACTCACTCAATCCTATGACGAGGATCATTGAATCTTAGTCAGTCAGCAGGATTTGGAAGGATAAGCGGCATGCGAGCACCTTCTCTCAATTGGCGTATGATCGCCTTGATCGCGGCTGCGGTACTGTTAAAAGGGGGAATATCGGCTATCACGCCGAGTTCAAGCGATTTCTCGAACATTGCGAAGCTTGCGTTTTTCTCGTTTGATCGATTTGTGTTTTTCGGGCTGTATACGTTCTCCGTATACTTCATGAACATATTTTACAGGCTGTGGCTACTGCTTCCAATAGATCATCCTGCCGCGCAGACCCTATTCAAGCCGCCGCTCACACCTAGTTTCAGCCTCTTCTCTCTAACCTTTATGCTTAAACTACCTTTGCTGATTTTCGATGTGCTTACAGGGCTTTTGGTCTACAAAATAGTTTTGCGGTGCACGCAACTTCGCAGTGCGTCTTTGTCAGCGTTGTCAATATGGCTGTTAAATCCCTATGTCACGTTGTTAGCTGAAGTAGATGGAACTGTTGACATAATTAGCACCTGCTTCGTTGTCGCTAGCGTCTATTTCTTCTTGAAGGACAAGATAGTTTTAAGCGCCTTATGCCTGGCAATTGGAATTGTTGCGAGGTTCTACCCTCTAGCTCTACTCCCCCTCTACTTACTTCTTCTACTCAGAAAAGGAAGAGTTAAAGGATGTATCACCTTCACTGTCACAACAACTCTTGTTCTCATGACCGCAGTTTACCCTTTTGTGACTCTGCGGAGTTGGACTGAACTCCTGCAGTTTGCTCACCAGATACCACTAGGAGGTAATAAGGAGGTTCTATGGTTTTTCGGAGCAGCGGCAACCGGTGAACCAAAGCCTGAAGTCTCTACAGCCGATATATATTGGAGAACGGTGATGTTGAGCGACCAATACATATCGCTCGTAGTTTTGCTTTGCGTCATTCTGTACTTCGTTGCCTACAAGTACCGGAGAGCTAGTGGTCGGTGGATAATCGACTCTGTTCTCAGCGTTCTCCTAGTTTACTTCGCCATGGGAACCTGGCAAAGGTATTACACGATGTGGATTACACCCTTCATAACCTTGGACTATTCATTAAGCAGGAAAAGCCGCGCTAGCCAAGCCTTATTCTTGCTATTCTTCCTGAGCGCCTTCCTTTACATCAGCATGTACTCCTACTTCATAGGCGGCTTCTTCGGAGCCTTCATGCCTTATCATCTTGCTGAGCTTGAAACAATATCCAACTTGATAAAGTCAATGAACGAAAAGCTTGTAGTTGGAGACGTTTTGCCGAGGTTTGCAAAATCCATGTTTTCCGGAGTGTGTATTGTTTACCTAGTGAGGACTGTTGCTAGAAATTGTATCTGGCGAAGATCAAACATTACTAGTGCGGCGGCGTTCAACAAATAGCTATTTATCGGGGTTCCCCCTCTCCTAAGCTGAGAGCAGAGCGGATTTCTGCTTGATCATCGCTGCCATTCCCGCTTACAATCAAGAGGACACTATTGCCAAAGTCATTGTTCAAGCCCAAAAGTTCGTGGATAGAGTTATTGTGTGCGATGACGGGTCAACCGACATGACTGCGACCATCGCCGAAAGACTTGGCGCAGAAGTGATAAGACATAAGCGGAATGAGGGGTATGGTAAAGCAATTCAATCTCTTTTTGAGAGGGCTGGACCACTAGATGCAGAGGTGCTTGTCACAATAGATGGCGATGGACAGCATGATCCAAATCAAATACCGATGCTTCTAGATTCAATGGCGAAAGAATCGGCTGACATTGTGATAGGATCGAGATTTCTCGGGAAAAACAAACCTGCAGACATGCCTAGGTATAGGATTTTCGGCATAAGGGCCATAAGCCGCTTGGCAGCCAAAACATCAGGGATGAAGGTTCTAGACGCGCAAAGTGGGTTTAGGGCCTATAGCAAAAAAGCGTTGCAAAGAATCAAGTTAGCAGAGTATGGAATGGGAGTGAGCACAGAAATACTGATGAAGGCAAAAGAAGAAAATTTGAAGGTGGTTGAAGTTCCAGCAAGAATAACCTATGATTCTGGGAAAACTTCGAAGCACAATCCTGTGTACCAAGCGTTAGACGTGATTGCAAGCATTTTGAAATTCATGTCACTGAGACACCCCCTCCTTTTCTATGGCATACCAGGAGCGGTTGCGTTTTTAGGGGGAATATCTCTCGGTATGCTGGCAATTCAGCAGTATTCCATAGAAGGTCGCCTTGTGACCAATGTAGCACTTCTCTCGATAGCTGGAGTTCTGACAGGCCTCCTAGCAATATTCACAGCCATTATCCTATTCACAGTTGTACACGTCATTAGAGAAGGCGGCAAGCGCTGAAGCGCTGTCTTTCCACAGTGACTTGAATCTCTTGCCCTAAACTGCGGTTATCAGTTGGCTGGCAAGAATCATATGAACCTGAGAATTTGCAGAGTGACCAATGCATTATACCCCGACCTATACGGAGGACATGCTATATACTGCCATGAACTATCCATGAAACAAGCCAACATTGGCCATGAGATTACGGTCATAACCTGTAGAAGAGATGGGTTGCCTCGAACTGAAATCGTCCAGCCGAGCTACTTCACCCTAAGGCTCAGTCGCACATGGATGCCTTGGGACTCGTTGGGGATGAAGAATCCGGTTCTTCCCACCCTCAACAGCTACGTCAAACACTTGAATTGCGATCTTGTGGACGCTCATTCACATTTGTTCTTGACTACGGCTATGGCTGTGAAAGCTGCCAGAGACTGTGGAAAGCCTGTGGTTACGACGGTGCACGGGGTCATGGCGGAGAGGAGCCTTTTTGTTAACCTCTCCCAAGAAGCATATATTCGATCAATAGGACTTTGGGCTTTAAGAAATTCGTCTATGGTAATATGTCTGACTCAAAGCGACATGTCTCAACTCATTAGACTTGGAATTCAGCCTGCAAGAATAAGGGTTGTCCCAACGGGAATTGATGTAGAAAAATTCAAACCGTCAGATTCCGAGGGAAACTATGTGCTTTGGGTTGGCAGATGCGTACCCGAAAAGGGACTGCAACACCTGCTCGAGGCCGCCAGACTTGTTATTAGCCGAGGAGAAAGCATTAGATTCGTCTTGATTGGAGACGGCCCCACTAAGCGAAAGCTAATGCGCATTGCAGAGGAAAATAACCTCCTGGGACGCGTTACATTCCTACCCTCCAGAAATCAGGAAGAGGTTTCTAGATGGGTGCGCAACTGCTCTCTGTTTGTCATGCCCTCCTTAAGAGAAGGCTCTCCCAGAGCTATAGTTGAGGCAATGGCCTCGGGGAAGGTTGTAGTAGCTTCTGATTTACCTTCAATACGAGAAACAGTCGAACATGCTGCAGTGCTGGTTCAGCCTAGAAACGCAAAGGCGCTGGCAGACGCAATCGTAGGCCTGCTGGAGAACAAAAATCTACGTCTAGAGTCAGGAAGAATCGCCCGACAGTTAGCTCTGGAGAAATTCAGTTGGGATTCAATACTTCAAAAGATTGACAAAGTATACGAACAGGTACTAAAACAAGCCAATTGAGACACTATACGTCAAAGTGACGTTCGGGGTAGCTTTAGTTGCTACCCCCCTTGTCTCCACACACCCCTTGCGAATATGTTTGGAGTCCTAGGTATGATCAGGGGCAAGCATGCTAGAGGAGATCTGGCGTTGGCGCAGCCATCTAGGCATCTACTTCTATTATGAGGGTCATGGCAATTTCTAAATATCCATATTTGATCGCATCCAGCAGGCAAGTTCTAAGGTTAAAGAAGTTAAGAGTTTCCATAATTTTGGCTAGGATTATTCCTTGGGTTCACTAATCTCCCTAGCTTCATATTTGGCGTCCCGAACGAGAGCTCGCGAAAAGCTGTGAAATTGATATATCTCATGCTACTAGATCGTTCTATTCAGGGGAGTGTCATGAATAGAATTCTGATGATCGGCGGCGGGTATGTGGGGTTGGTCTCAGCCGCCTGCCTCGCAAATAAAGATTATGATACGGTTTTATGTGAGCGGGATGTGGAAAAGGCTGAACTTATTCGGGCTGGTAGCCCACCCTTCTTTGAGCCCAATCTTAGAACATTATTGAAGAAGACGATTGATGCTGGAAAACTACGGGTCTCTTCTAGGATTGAGGACGCTGTTCCGAATTCTGAAGTTATCTTTGTTGCTGTGGGAACCCCAAGTAAATCTGATGGGAGCA
>CAZAQQ010000113.1:0-5725 GCA_964487485.1 uncultured Candidatus Bathyarchaeia archaeon
AGCACTTAATGCGCGAAAGAAATCGTTACATGAGTGGAAAGTTGCATGATCTTCTTGCTTCAACATTTGGAAAAGTCGTAGCTGTAGTAGGGCTTGGACATGTAGAAGGTTTGATTCGAGAACTCTATGCGGAACCGTTGCCAAAATCGTGTTACGGCTAAGCATTCGCCTACTCTTGAACTCAGCACTAATAGAGATCTTGCCTACAAAGGGAAAAGTCATAACCTTCACGGAGGAAGTCGTAGGAGTACCGTTAGGATTTGAAAGTCCACTTATCCACGCCCTCATCGACTTGGAGGGTAAGCTCACCATGTTTGTGAGAATTGTGAATTGTAAAGCTGGGAACTTAAAGAAGGAGATGAAGTGAAACTCCATGTTTTCCCCGTTGATCCCGTGCCCGTCCAGATGGGCAAGGATACAGTCTTGAAAGAGAGAGTGAAGAAGTGAAGGGAAATGGCGCTTAGCCAGCCTGAATTCGACTCAAGGTTTTCTTAGCCGCTACCTCAGCGTCGTCGATTTAGTTCCACGGCTTGCTCACGAATCTGCCTTCACCCTTTTAAGTTAGACATACCCACATTTGCTACGGGTAACCATGGCTGAAAAGATACCTAGCTGGTTCTCCGGAGCGGTCAAGCGCCTCGTCACACCGGAGATTAGAGCAATTGTCAAAGGTGAGATCTCGGTGGTAGACAAGAGGATAGAAGTGATAGACATCAAGTTGGGCGGGAAGATAGAAGCGATGGACATCAAGTTGGATGGTTTGGTTTTGCAGGTAAGCGGTCTAGATAAGAAGATCGAAGCGGTTGATACCAAGGTTGACGCGCTCAAAATGGAGATAGCCTCAGCCGCAAAAATAGCCGTGCTCGAAGCGAAAGTAAAAGACCTTGAAGCAAGGTTAGCATCCAGACCCTAGACGTTGGGGCTCTCGTCTTAACGTGTTTATCCGCTTAACATGAGCGGATTTTCTACAGATGGCAGCCGTACTATATCGAGATGTGTTTTGCTTTTATTTCCTTTAGGCTGGCCAGAGTCTCGTCTGTGGTTAGGAGTTTACTCTTCTTTGTCTTCGCTGTAGCAACTGCGAATGCGTCGGCTATGGAAATCTTGTCGGCGTATCTGCATTTGAGCTCCCCAGCGATTGTTGATGTAGTCTCATCGACGGGCGTAATCTTCATTCTTGACTGTCTTATGGATTTGGCTCGGATCGAGGCTACCTCTATTCCAAGTTTCTGGCAAGTCTTGTAGAAGTATTCTGCCATAGTGACCTCTGAGAGGTAGCCTTCCCTCTCCCCACCCAAGACCTGACCGAAGTACGATTTCACTTTTTCACCCTGACTGCCCCCCGCGAAGTGGAGGGCTAGGGCGCCCGTATCAAAGACGTAGCTAGAGCTTTGCTTTATCACGTTCAATCTCTTTCCTCTTCTCTTCCTTAAGCTCCTTTATCATCTCCAACGCCAATTCTCCATCAACGCCATATAGATCTTCGAGCTTCGGAATCGGCACGAACAGTATCCCCACCTCTCGCTCGAGCACCTCAAGCTTCATACCTGACTTGATGCCATACTTCTTCTTCAGCCTAGCGGGGATGGTGGTCATGCCCCGCTCTGTCACAGTTACATACTCCGTCATGTGTGTTGCCTCTCTCATGATTTCGATCCCAGGCATGTAATAAGCCTTTCGCATGTGAATTTTTCTATCCAATTGAACGGCACGAAAAAAGTACTGTTACGGCGCTTTCAAATGCATCGCCTCCCAGACGTTTAGGCACTATATTACTGCTCTCCGTAATCGCCCTATCGATCCTAATTCCCCACAAAGTCGAATCATCAACCATAACGGAGTGGACCATACCAACAGCAGCAGGCTCAAATCCAAAGGGTATCTATGTTTATGGTGACTACGTCCACTTCACCGAGTATAGCCAGAACAAGATTGCCCTCTATATGTTAGCTTCGATATCACGGTCATCACTTTCGTGGCGAAGACATTAAGGACAGTTAGACAGGTGGGTGCGCACACAGGGCTACCGCGATACTAGTTCCGCAACAATCAATTGCCATGGATTAGGCGGGAAACAGTGAGGGGGAGGCATACCGAGCAGCCTGCTGTAACCACAGACCTTATGAGTGGGCTGTCGAAGCCAATTCTTGATGTTTCAGGTATTCCCACGAAGCATGAAGAATTGTTGCGATTTCATTGATAGAATTGTGCACCCTGTGTCCTTTGCTTTGCAGAGCACTCACAAATTCATTTTCCTCTCCCGTCATTGTGGAGCCCGCAAGGATGGGTTTACCGAATCTATCCACAAGCCTGAACATGGCTTCGAGGAATTCTAATTCTCCTCCAATCTTCGCATCTGGCTCGAAGTATTTTGGGAACTTCAACGCGTCGGTTATGTCGTGGATTACCAACCCATCTATGTCCGGCTGAGAGAGAATCAACTCGATAATTCCCAGCACAACGTTCAGTTCGAGAGGCCACGCAGCTCCCAAATCTATTGGGTTTTTCACGGAGGCTCTGGGCTGTGGTATTAGCCGCCTCAGCTCATTCTTCAAGTCTTCAGAAAGCTCCGGAACCTCCATTCCGCTTGATGCTAAAGCGTCCGTGAGCAAAACGCCGCATCCACCGCCTAGGGTCAAGATGCAAATCCTATTTCCCGTCAACCTAGGAAGCTCAACAGATGCCGCGCTTGCTCTCAACATATCCTCAATGCTCGACACTTGAATTACACCTGCTTGTCTGAAAGAAGTGTCGTATAACACACTCGCTCCCGCTAAGGCGCCGGTGTGCGATGAGGCCGCCCTGCTTCCTTCTCTTGTCCTGCCAGCCTTGATCGCGATTATCGGCTTCTTTGAAGATACTTTCTTTGCTACATCAAGAAATCTTCTTCCATCTTCAAGTCCCTCTATGTACATCATTATAGCCCTAACCGAAGTATCTTCGCCCAAATATTCCAAGAAATCTACACAAGATAGATCGCATTCGTTTCCAGTTGCTACGAATTTGCCAAAATGATAATTCCTACGCGATCCCCAAACGGTTAGGGTATGCCCTAAATACCCGCTTTGACTTAGGAACGCGATCCCGCTATCTCTCAGGAACATGTTTGAAATTGAAGAAACATTGAGGCTGCTAGAAACATTGAATACGCCATTACAGTTGGGGCCGAGAATCCTTACATTCTCCTTCCTAGCTGCCTCTACAAGCTTGTTTTCCAGCAGCGCACCTTCTCTTCCAGCTTCACTAAAGCCTGAAGTGACCACTACAGCAGCCTTAATTCCCGCAGAACCGCATTCCTCAATCACCTGCGGGACTATTTGCGGTGGCACCACTATCACCGCCAAATCTATTTTTCCTAGAATTTTTCCGATGCTTGAATAAGCTCTACGGTTGAACAGCATGTTGGCATGCGGATTAACCAGATGTACTTCGCCCTTGAATCCACTTTCAAGTGCATTCTTAGTTATCATGTAGCCCCAAGAGAAGGGTCGGTCGGATGCGCCTACTATTGCTATACTCTTAGGCCCTAGGAAACATTGCATTACACGTAGCTTCTCGCTCAACTTGATCGCACACCAAACAGTCTTTTGGGCTCTGGAGCATACCGCTTTATTAATCCCCCGATGGCACGCTGGCTGACATTCCTAGGTTCCCAACACAACACCGCATTTCAGAGTTCAGGCCATACCCACAATGGAACACTGCACTGTGGAAAAAGTAGATAGAAATGCCCTACAACCTTCTTCAAAAGGAGGCTTCCTTAGCTTGCAGGGTCTAGCAGGCTAGGGTCGCAACTAGGATCGTTGGGAAAATATTATATGCGCTAGAAGCGGGTAGTTGACTCAGGGATGTGATTTCTATATGCATGAAGAGATTCTATATTGGGAGCCTCAAATCGAACTAATCGATCCTAAGGATTTGCAGAAACTCCAGCTTAAGCGGCTTAAGCGCCAAATAAGGTACGTATACGAGAGAAGTGCCTTTTACCGGCGGAAATTTGATGAAAAAGGGGTTAAACCCGCAGATCTGAAAACACTGAAGGATCTTGAGAAGTTCCCCTTCACGACGAAGGAGGATCTGAGGCAGTATGGCTATCCCTACGGCGGGGATTTCCTATGCGTCCCTCGAGAGCAACTTATATGTTGGCATATGACGTCGGGAACAACCGGTAAGCCAACAGTCATGCCCTACACTTTCAAGGACTATGAAGACTGGATGCACGTGATGGCCCGCTATTATGTCTGCGCAGGGGTTAAGAAAGGAGACATAATCCTAAACAACTATGGCTATGGCCTCTTCACAGGCGGTATAGGCTTCCATGGAAGCGCTTTCCTCGTGGGGGCCGCGGTCATCCCATGGTCCATTGGCCGAACTGAAGCTATGGTGGACGCCCTCAAGGACTATAAGGCTACCTGTATTACTGGAACGCCTTCATACGCTTACTACATTTCGCAAGTCATTAGGAAAATGGGTTATGACGCTGAGAAGGATTTCAATCTTAGGCTCTCTCTAAATGGAGCTGAAATGTGGACAGAGGACATGAGAAAACGAATCGAAGACGGCTTAGCTTTGAAGGCTCATGGAGGGGGAGCGAGAGGCTGCTACGGAGCGACTGAGCTTACAGGCCCAGGCGCAGCAGGCGAATGCCCCTACGAGCAGGGCTACCACTACTGGACTGATCACTGGTACTTGGAGATTATCAATCCTGAAACTGGAGAAGCGTTGGAACCGGGTGAAGAGGGAGAAATGGTTTTCACCCATCTAATTCGAGAAGCCATGCCTCTCGTTAGATATCGGATGCGTGATATATTGAAGCTGATCACAGACCCCTGCGAATGCGGTAGAAAAGCATTCTGGCGCTTCGACCGTATCCGAGGTAGAACAGACGATGTGATACATTTCAAGGGTTCTAAGGTCTGGCCGTCTGCAGTGGAGGAATCTTTGATGAAGTTTCCTCAAGCAGTGGAATACCAAATCATCGTTGACAAAACAGTTATGCCCTACGACATGATGATTAAGGTGGAGGTTCCCTCAAGCGAGGTGACACCGGATCTCAAGGCCAAAATTGAGGCGGAGCTGGCGCGAAACCTGTTTGCTCGACCGGCTGTGGAAATTGTGGATGTCGGAACTTTGCCGAGATTCGAGGGAAAGGCTAAGCGCATTGTGTACAAGGAATAGTTGGGGTTGTGGCTTATGTCTATAGAAACCAGTAGACTTGGGAATGTTGTTAAGAAAATAGAAAAGGACCTTGCTGAAGCTCTGAGGTTGACGAGGAAGTTGAAGTTCACTTCATACGAGCGGCAGCTAGAACACATAATTAGCAAAGTAGAGATAATTTCAGATGGTTTAGAGCGCGCGGCACGTTGAAACCCCTCCCAAACTGATTACGTTTCCATCCCTTTTCTAGCTTCAATTTCTCTTAGGAAAATATCTAGACCATTTCTATTTCTAGCTGAATGTGTATAGGTTGCTGAGCCCAACTCCATCCATTTCCAATTCGGAGTTGGAACTGAGATCCAGTTTAATATCAGGGTTCACCTATCATTAATCCCGTGCATTTTATGCTTGACATCAAGGCGTTGGCTCGTGAGGTCAGCTCAAGTCTTCCGGAATGGTTATTGGAAAAATTGAAGGCAATCATACTATTTGGTTCAGTGGCGCGCGGTGAAAATTCCGACGGGAGTGACCTCGACTTCCTCGTCCTCGTCGAAGGGCTCTCTGGAAC
>CAZAQQ010000114.1:0-5694 GCA_964487485.1 uncultured Candidatus Bathyarchaeia archaeon
CAAAGAAGAAGAAAAAGTGAATGAGATCTGTCTTCTAGACCGACAATTGTTAGGTAGTTGCCAGTAGGAGCAATCACGTATCTCCATTCTTCCCCTAGAGATAGCATGAACTCCTATTCCTATTTGCCTTCTCTTCTAGCTGGGTGTCGAATCTCAGCAACCCACGACTCAGTTTCCTACAGGATTTTGAATACCTCTTATCAAGTGCACTGGGATCACGATTTATGTGGGCGAGAAGCTTTCACGTAAAGGATTTTTTCGAAAGCATGTTTATAACGCAATCGCGCTTCTATTAGTACCCCAACCGTCAAGATTGCACGTAATCAGCTTCGTAAGGGATCTGCAAAAATGAAAGGCAAGATCCAACTGACGTTGGTTCAAATAGACAATTACGGCCCGTGGACTATGGGCTTAGGACCGCACCGTGAGCCGGATCTTCAGATACTGCAGTCTGAACTCTATTCAGACCTTCAACGCTTATTTTCCTCAAGAGGTGGTTTAGCATTTTATGGCCGCTTCGACAACATGCTAGCTATTTCTAATGGAATAGATTTGGAAGAGCATAGGGAAATACTAGAAAGTATTTCCCGGCGCTATCCGGTAACTGTGAGCATGGGAATAGGTGTTGGCACAACAGCTTATGAGGCGCAGGAAAATGCGTCCTATGCGCTCCGAAGCTTTGGGGCGTCCAGATCATCTAATAGAACCAGAGTCCTAGCATCGTGTAATGAAAAACTCAGCAAAGACGAAAGCATGGTTCAGATTGCACATCTAGACGTAAACGATGTCTCATCAACCCTCACGGATACTGTCTCAGCTTATGAGGCTCAAATCACCATGCTTAGGGTTCTAGAAGTTCTCTCGGAAGGCTTCTTGAAGAAGAAAGCGTTGGTTTTCTTCATGGGCGGAGACAACTTCGTCGCTCCGTCCAATGGCCTAGTGAAGCGAGATTACGTAGATATTCTAGAGTTCGTGAGCCATGAATTGGGCATCAAGCTTAAGGCCGGAGTCGGCGTGGCCCAAGATGCCCTTGGAGCCCTCAATCTTGCAAGCGAGGCTCTTGACGCTTTGAGGCATGACGATTCTAAGAAACCAGTCTATTTCCTACCATAAGGAGAACTTTCCGCGTGCGGACGGCTATCCATCCTTCAGCGATTGTTGCTGGAGATGAGATGGACATTCTGAAAAACGCGTATATTCTTATAGACGATAAACGGATCGCTGAGATCGCCAAAGGCAAGCCTGCAAGGGTTGATAGGACAGTTGATTGTAGAGGATGCGTCATCCTTCCAGGGTTGATCAACACTCACGTTCATGTCGGAGACTCCGCCTTCAAGGACGCTTGGTTCGACAAGACCTTGAATAAGCTTTTCAAACCACCTGAAGGACTGAAACACGTTTTGCTCAAATCAACTCCCAAGAACGTTCTAGTTGAAAGCATCAGAGACACTTTAACTGACATGATACGAACCGGTACAACCACGATGGCTGACTTTCGAGAAGGTGGAGTTGAAGGGATAGACATATTCCATGCGGCAGGTCAAGGCCTAAAAATTAGGTCTCTAGCCTTTGGAAGGCCTGAATATGCATTTTCCGAAGAGCAGCTGCAATTGAACAGCGGAACCTTTAGGAAGGAGATCCTGCTCTCTGTAGAGAAGTTCCTTGAGCTGGCTGATGGATTAGGCCTAAGTGGCGCAAATGAATTGACCGATGACGCTCTAAAGCAGCTGTCAAAGATTGCTCAAGAACACGGTAAGTTCAAGGCTATCCATGTAGCTGAACACCCAGAATCCCGCGAAATATCCAAGCGAAGAACTGGTTTGACTGAAGTTGAGAGATCAGTGAGGCATTTTAATCCAAATCTACTTGTTCATCTCATTTACGCCATTGATGAGGAACTCAAACTTGTTGCTGACCGCAGAGTTGCAGTGGCCTGTTGCCCAAGGGCGAATGCCACTTTGCGTCTGAGGCTTCCTAAAATAGCGAAAATGCTTGATAGCGGCATAGATGTTGCTTTGGGCACAGACAACGTTATGTTATGTTCACCCGACATGTGGAGGGAGATGGAGTTTACGTCTAAGGCGTATTGTATTAGTCCTCAGGCTGAGAGGCGCCTAGAGCCTAGGGAAATTTTGAAGATGGCGACAATAAATGGGGCAAAAGCGCTTAGGATACATAAAGTAACCGGATCCTTGGTCGAGGGTAAACTCGCAGATTTGGTCGCGGTTGACTTCCACGATGCTAATCTAAGAAATACATATGACGTAATCCTAGCTTTAACCAACCGTGCTCGCCCAGACAACGTGAGGCTAACCATGATCGAGGGCGAAGTGGCCTATGACCGCGATTCTAAGCTCCAAAGAACAGCTCCCAAGACCGCCTAGAAGAGCAAGATTAAAACCACCCCCATCAAGCAATATAGCGCAGGCTTCGCTCACCTATCCCACTTGCATCGCTCCATGTTAGAAGAGTGTTAGTTTGCCAGTGGACGGAGAATCCTCTCAGATTAACGAGTTGTTGTTAAAGCCATCCGAAGGCAAACCCATCACCCGAGAGGAAGCCCACACGCTTAGCAGATGTAGCGATAAAATTCTTCCTGAAACGCTTCGGGTAGCAGCTTCAATAAGAGATCGGGAGAAAGGCCGTCGAATAAGTTATTCTAGAAAGATATTCATACCCCTGACGAACATTTGCCGCAATCGCTGTAACTACTGTGGATTTCGTAAAGATCCCTCGGATTCCCAAGCGAACTTGATGACCCCCCAAGAAGTCGCCCAGATAGCCATGATGGGCGAGAAGGCTAAGTGTAAAGAGGCCTTGTTTACGCTAGGCGAGAGCCCTGAACAGGCATATGAAGAAACTCGTGATCGATTGATGAAACTCGGGTATAGAAGCACGATTGAGTATTTACATGATGCTTGCGAACTTGTGCTCGAGAAGACTGCTCTATTACCACACTGCAATGCGGGTATAATGAGTAGAAGCGAGTTGGGCGAATTGAAGGCGGTTAGTGCCAGTATGGGGCTCATGCTAGAGAACGCCAGTGAAAGGCTTTGTAAAGAAGGTGGACCCCATGAGTTTAGCCCAGGAAAACATCCTAGGCCAAGGCTTGCTGCTATAGAGGACGCTGGTCAGCTGAAGATTCCTTTTACCACCGGATTATTGATAGGGATTGGGGAGACTCTTGAAGAACGCGTAGACTCGCTTTTCGCTATTAAGCAATTGAGCGACAAGTATGGCCACATACAGGAAATAATCATACAGAATTTTCAACCTAAACATGGTACGCCCATGCAGAATTTCCCCGAGCCAACAATTACAGACATATGGAAGACAATAGCTGTGGCACGAATAGTATTTCGAGGGAAAGTCAACATTCAAACTCCCCCAAACCTTACCCGAAAATTCTACCCAACTCTCCTATCCGCTGGCATAAATGATTGGGGAGGCATTTCGCCCATAACCAAGGACTTCATAAACCCCGAAGCATCTTGGCCACCGATACAGGAAGTCAAGGAATCAACGGAAATGTTAGGCTTCGAGTTTAAGGAGCGTCTTCCAATCTATCCGGAATATATCGTGAGCAAAAGGGAGTTTATACCCCAACTCCTGACGGACCGGATACTTGACTTCGTTGATGCTGAAGGATATGTTAAGGGAGATGTCGTAGGATGATCAATGGAGCAAATAACCAAAGGGGTTTCGAAGCATTTTTTGAACATGCCATAAAGAAGATGGATCCAATCGTTTCGAACATTCTAGATAGGGCTTTGTCTGGAAGAATCATATCCTCCTCAGAAGGCGCTGAATTGTTCCGGGCAAAGGGTTTCGACCTGAATGCCTTGGTGTTTGTTGCGGATGAATTGCGGCGTAGAACAGTTGGCGACATGGTTACCTACGTGGTTAATCGCAATATTAACTTCACGAATGTATGTTTCGTGAAATGCGGTTTCTGCGCGTTTAGTCGAGATCTAAGCGATCCTGAAGCCTACCTGCTTTCTGTTGAAAAGATTGTGCAAAAGGCTCATGAAGCTTGGAAGGTGGGGGCAACGGAGGTTTGTATACAAGGTGGAATACATCCCTCCTTGGAATCGGACTATTACGTTGAAATATGCAGAGCCATCAAGAAAGAGCTTCCTGAAATTCACATTCATGCTTTTTCACCCATGGAAATTGCCTACGCCTCTCGGAAGAGCGAAGAAAGCGTGGAAGAGTGTTTGAAGAGATTGAAGGAAGCTGGATTAAACAGCATCCCGGGCACAGCCGCTGAAATCCTCAATCTGGACATCCGAAGGAAAATCTGCCCAAACAAGATTAGTGTGGAAACTTGGGTTGAAGTAGTTAAGAAAGCGCATCGACTGGCCATACCTACAAGCTCAACTATTATGTATGGCCACATCGACAGCCCAGAACACTGGTCGAATCACCTGAACCTTTTGAGGGAGATTCAAAGCGAAACCCATGGATTCACTGAGCTCGTTCCACTAAGCTTTGTTCACCCTAATGCGCCTATTTACAGGGAAGGGTCTGCTAGAGCTGGTGCGACAGGTGTTGAAGACATCAAGATGTATGCAGTGTCAAGGCTAATGCTGAATCAGCATATCCCCAACATTCAAGTTTCTTGGGTAAAGCTGGGTAGGAAATTTGCGCAAGTTTGCTTAAACGCTGGGGCAAATGACTTTGGCGGCACGTTGATGGAAGAAAATATATCTAAAGCCGCCGGAGCGAACTCGTCTCAATACCTCTCACCTGAGGAAATTCAAAGACTTATCATCGATATCGGTAGGACTCCAGCAGAACGAACAACAACCTACAACATACTCAGGATGTTCAAAGGCTAACCTGGCTAGCTGCGCTGGGTGGAGGTTTAGTGTAAACGGTGGATTCAGCAAAATCAGCAGCAAAGCTCGAAGAAATGAATTGGCCTGACATTAAAGCCCTGCTCAACAGAACTAATATTGCCATAGTTCCTGTAGGTAGCTTAGAACAACATGGACCGCACCTACCCATCAACACAGACACAGTCATTGCCTGCGAAGTAGCCAAGAGAGCTGTGCAAAGAGTGGGCGTAGCTGTATCCCCACCAATAAGCTTCGGATTCTCCGTTGAGCATCAAAACTATCCGGGAACAATCAGCTTAAGCGCAGAAAGCTTCATGAACGTAGTTCAAGATGTTTGCAAAAGTCTGGTTTATCACGGATTCAGGAAGATAGTGCTTCTGAATGCGCATGGAGGCAACACAGGAATTCTTACAGCAATTCTGCAATCCATAAGGTCTGAGTATAATGTAACAGTATCACTGGTAAGCATATGGGGGCTGGCAAAAGATGAATTTGACAGGATTAGGGAATCGGAACCTGTGCCTATCGCTCATGGAGAAGAGTGTGAAACATCCCTAATGCTGGCAATCGACCCAGCGAAGGTCGATCTAGAAAGGATGAAGCGGACAAAGCCTAGGCCGAGATTAGGGGCTAGTATGCTCCACTACAAGATCGGAGTGAGAGCCGGATGGAGAACTGAGGATATTTCGGAATCGGGAGTGATAGGAGATCCGACGAAGGCAACAAGGGAGAAAGGTGAGAGGTTACTAGCTGCTATCACTGAGAAACTCGTGAACTATCTCGAAAAACTTGAGAAAACCACGCCTCCTTAGTTGCATTTTCTATTACCCTAGAGAAACAAGTGTTTTATCAA
>CAZAQQ010000115.1:0-5541 GCA_964487485.1 uncultured Candidatus Bathyarchaeia archaeon
AGAGACCTGCTTAGAAGACTCTTCGAAATAGGTAAAGACCTCGGAATAGACATTCGAGTTAGACATGGGGACACAGAGGCAACTGAAAGAGCGAGGCAAGCTAGATTTCCTCCCAACATGCTCATAACAACACCTGAAACACTTCAAGCAATCCTTCCAGGCAAGAAAATGCAGCAACATCTAAAAAACGTGAAGTGGGCCGTAATCGATGAGATACATGAACTGGCAACTGACAAAAGAGGCACACAACTCGCGCTCGCTCTTGAACGGCTGTGCAACATAACCCAGAGAGAGTTCCAGAGAGTGGGCTTGTCTGCCACGGTGGGGGAAGAGGAGAAAGTAGGAAGGTTTTTGGCGGGAACTCATCGAACAGCTGAAATCCTGAAATCCAGCGAACTGAAGGAGTTCCAAGTATCCATAGAGTATGTAGCGCCTTCAAAGAAGGACTATGAGGAAGCTGATAGACTGGGGATACCTCCTGCGGCTATTGCTAGAACTCGCAGAATACGCGACCTAATCCTAGCGCACAAGTCAACTCTTGTATTCACAAACACAAGAGAACATGCAGAAGCGTTAGGAGCGCAACTGTTCGCTTTAGACTCTGAATTGCCAGTTAAAGTCCACCATGGTTCGCTTTCAAGGGAAGTTAGGGAAGAGGCTGAAAGAGGCTTCCAGCAAGGTATGATCAAAGGCATTGTCTGCACATCTTCACTTGAACTTGGCATAGATATCGGATCAGTCGATTTTGTAGTCCAATACATGTCTCCTCGAGAGGCTACGCGACTAATTCAAAGGGTTGGGAGGAGTGGCCATAGGATTGGGGCTGTTCCAAAGGGCTGCGTCATCGCCACCTACGCAGACGACATCTCAGAATCTTCCGTACTAATCCATTTTGCCAAGAGCGAGAACCTAGAGAGAGCGAGGATCCATGAAAATGCCTATGATGTCCTAGCTCACCAAATCGTAGGCCTGCTACTCGACTCAGGAAGGATTAAGATCGAAGATGTCTATCAAGTAGTGAAGGCGGCTGCTCCCTATGAGAGGCTTGAACTGGAGAATTTCTCTGCCGTATTGAAGCAACTTGATAGGCAGATAATATGGGTGAGAAACAGCGAAATTTTTGCAAAGTATCCGAAAGCTTTCAGGTATTATTACGAGAACCTCTCGATGATACCTGACGTGAAACGCTACACAGTCTTCGATTTCATTAGAAAGAGGAAGATAGGAGTTCTAGACGAAGAGTTTGTTGTGAGAAGATGTGCTCCTAACACTGAGTTCATAATGCACGGCAACACGTGGAAGGTCGTCAGCGTTGATGAAGATGCACTGTCCATTGAAGTGGAGCCGACATCCCCAAGCTTGAAGGCTATACCGAGTTGGGAAGGAGAAATCATACCAGTAGAGTGCACAGTTGCCTCAAAGGTAGGTCAGCTCAGAGAAGCGATTAGGAGCAAACTCGCAATTGGCGGAGAACCCCTGAAGTTCACATTCGAGTCTGAGATGAATGAGCTTGCATTGAGAAAAGTTGAGGAAACTGTCCAAAGCCATGTCAAAGAGTACCCGCTTCCAACAGATACTACAATCGCCGTAGAAAGCTTCGAAAATTGTGTGGTAATTCACAGTTGCTTCGGAAATCTAGTGAATGAAGCCTTTGCCATAGCATTATCCGCTTTGCTAAGCTCTAGGCATGGAGTTCACATCACCGCGCAAGCAGATCCCTACCGCATCGCACTCATCTACCCACTCAAGATCAATGTCCACTTGGTGGCAAATGAAATCAAGAAACTCAAGCCAGAAGAGTTGGAGGAAATACTGCACAATGCCATTGAGGGAACGGATATATTCAATTGGAGGCATTGGCATGTTGCGAAGAGATTTGGCGCAGTGGAAAGGAAGGCTGACTACAAAACTACCAGAGCCAGATTAATCGTCGACATATTCCGCAACACGGTGATTAACAAAGAGACGAAAAGGGAAATCTTCCTGGAGAAACTGGATCTTGAAAATGCAAAGCTAGTAGCCCAGCGAATTATTAGTGGAAAGATTGCCATCGAGGTGGCTGAGCAGAGAGGGGTCAGTTGTTCACCGCTGGCACTACCCATCGTTGACAAAATTGTTCCACACAATCTTCTCAGACCTGTCATCCCGGCAAAGTCCCTAACCGAAATCGTAAAGGAGAGGCTAATATCGCAAACTGTCAGACTAGTATGCATCTTCAACGCAGATTGGGAAAGCATCAGAACAGTAAGAACCCTCCATGACAAGATACAATGCCCAATTTGCAGATCCACCCTCATAGCAGCAACCTACACCGGCGATGAACAACTCATGAAGATCGTGAAAAAGAAGAAACAACGTAAGGCGCTTTCCGATGATGAGAACAAGGCCTGGGATAGAGCTTGGACTAGCGCCAGCCTCGTGCAAACAAGTGGGAAGAAAGCAGTAATAGCGATGAGTGGCAGGGGCGTAGGTCCAACGACGGCTGTAAGGATATTGAGAAAGCATTTCCACACCGAGGATGAGTTCTACGCAGAGGTACTGAAGGCCGAGAGACAATACGCAAGAACTAGGCTTTTCTGGGACTGAAAGACATGACCATGTTTAAGCCAGTAGGTTGCGGAGATCTGTATTACGACCCGGTTGAAAGACATTTAGCAATAGAAAAACTGGTGACTCGAGACGTTGGCCAGACCCAGCTGAGGAGGTACTACCGATTTAGAGCTGATAGGTGGTATGGAGGCATATCAACAGCGGACTGCGCTGGCTGCGGATTAATGTGCAAGTTTTGCTGGGTATCGGATCGCGCCCTATATCGGCCTTCAGAGGTAGGCCATTTCTACGCTCCTAGGGAAATTGCTTCGCGACTTTTGTCAATAGCGAATAAGAAGGGCCTTAGGCAACTTCGCGTTAGCGGAGGTGAGCCGACAATTGGTAGGACACACCTCCTCCAGCTAATGGATGAACTTACGTCGATGAGAGGATACACATTCATCCTAGAGACTAATGGGATCCTAATTGGGAAAAACTACTCCTACGCTGTGGAGTTGTCCAAATATCCGTTTCTCCGCGTAAGAGTCTCCATAAAGGGCTGTGACGAACATGAATTCAGTCAACTAACAGGTGCCAAACCCGAATCTTTCCAACTACAGCTCAAAGCTTTGGAAAATCTAGTGAAAGCTCATGTTAATTGCCATCCAGCAGTCATGACCTCTTTTTCGCCAAATGAAGGAGTGAAGAAGCTTGGTGACGAAATTTCGACCATAGACCGCAGATTGACAGAAGAACTTGAAGTAGAAGAGTTAATTCTCTACCCACAAGTGGTCTCGCGCTTGCAAAGGTTCAGATTAATTCCAAGAGGCGGATACCGTCCAGATAAAGTGCCGCCTGAACGTGTTTAGCCCTGAAGGCTTGAAGCCTTTAAGAACGGTTCATTGCCGCAAAGCTTCAAGTAGAAGCAATATTGGCTTGAGCAAGAATATATGCTAAAGGGTCATTGAGAGTTGGATGAGGCATTAAGGAATAACTGAGGTGCACTAGCGAGAGAGGGCCAGCTGAGGTTGTGAAACATTGGATAACGTTGATGAAGTTGTTGAAACGATACTTAAGCAAAGGAAAGATTTGACCAAGGAAGCGGTTTTGAAACTCATGGAGAATAGAAAATTGGAAGCAGGTGGATTTCTCTCTGATGAAGGTGCTGCGCGACTAGTTGCTCAAGACGTTCTGGTCGAAATAGGGGGAAAAAGCTCAGAAGCTGTGCATCTTGAAGATTTGGTTTCGGGGCTTGGCGATGTGACAGTAACGGGGCTGGTCTTAACAGTTTGGCCATTGCAGGAGTTCAAACGGCTTGACGGCACTGTTGGCAAGATGGTTAGGTTTGCCATAGCGGACAAGACTGGAACAATGCATTGCGTAGCGTGGGGTTCGAAGGCACAAGAGCTCTCAAATAGCGATGTAGAGGGGAAGGTTGTCAGGATTATTCACGGGTACACAAGGGAGGGTTTGGCTAGCCCAGTTGAGATTCATTGTGGAGAGAGAAGTCAGATAATAGTTTCACTGGAAGGCACTAGCAACGAGTCTTACCTTAAAGTGGAGAATCTCTTTACGAAAATAGGTGATGTTTCCTTAGAAAAGAGAGAGCTAAATGTGGTTGGCGTGGTCAAAACCGCGCCGAGGCTACTTCCCACTGAGAGAGGCAGTGTCCTACGAGCTAGGTTGGTTGATGACACTGGAACGATTGCGATTGTCGCTTGGAACGAAAAGGTGGAGGAGTTAAGAGAACTGAGTAAAGGGGATACCCTGCAGATAATGTTTGGGAAAGCTAAGAGCAACATAAGAGGATTGCCGGAAATTCACATAGACAGAAGAAGCAGAACATCAATTCTGAAGGGAAAACCCTCACCCCTTGGGGAATTTCAGCTGAGAGCTACTAAGATTTCTGAACTGAAGCCTAGAATGATAGGTGTTGATTTGTTAGCTCGAGTCTTGGCCATTAGCCAAATCAACGAAGTGAAGACCTTAGGTGGCGCCAGTGCCCGGGTTGGAAGAATTCTGCTAGGTGATGAAACTGGGATAGTAGCAGCATCACTGTGGGATGAAAAAGCGATGCTGGTTGAGAAAATGAAGGAGGGGGACGTACTTTTGATTGAGGAAGCCTCCACACGAGAGAGAATGGGCGAGATTTCCGTAAGTGTGGGAAAGAACGGATCCGTAGAAATAAACCCAAGAGTGCCAGAGGTTTCCTACCCAAAGGTGACAAGATTAAGCGAACTGGCTGAAATACCCTTCCTAGTTATGATTGAGGGTACGATAGTTGATACGCCTATGCTTAGGCAGGTGCAGACATCGAGCGGGGAGACAGTTGAGGTTGCCTCCACTAAGGTCAACGACGGAACTGGTGAAGCTACTGTATCATTTTGGAGACAACTGGCCAAGAAGGCAAGTGCTTTTTCCACGGGCGCCAAGGTTAGGGTTATTGGGCTTCGCATTAGACCTGGGCTGGCTGGAAATTTGGAGCTTTCTTCAGGATTTCTAACGAAGATTGAAGCGTTAGTTAATGCGAACTGATGGTGCATGATCAGCTAGGCAAGTTATTCGAAAGCTTTATCAAGAGAGATTTGTAAAAAAGATGGATGCTAAGGTTTGCTTCGTGCTACATCCGCTTATAACTCTGACAATGGTAAGCAGATTGATGTTTAGGCAGGTAAGCGAAGCTGTTGCACGAGAAGAGATTACTTCTTTGTTCAGCGTTCACGAGACTTCGATAGGTCAGAATTAGCTGGAAGATACCTCGCATCTATGTTTTGGCTGAATTGACAGTGCTCTTGACAGTTTTTGAGAGAGATAGAAATTGATTGCAGTGAAAATCGGCAAGGACATTTTCGAGTACATAAACGACATCAAAAATAGTAGAGCTAGGCAGGTCATGAAGAGGCGTGTGCAAGAGTATTTGCCGAAACTAACTGAGAAATTCGAAGCGATCCAGGACAAATATTTCTTCATAGTTTTCTCCAGCGAATGGAGTCCAGACTGCCAAGCACATAT
>CAZAQQ010000116.1:0-5528 GCA_964487485.1 uncultured Candidatus Bathyarchaeia archaeon
TAATGCGATTCTGTGATTTGGAATCCTGACCCCAATCGAGCTAGATCCCATTGCTACTATGTCGGGCAGGAATGGTTTTCTAGTCAAGATAATGGTTAATGCGCCTGGCCAGAATTTTTTCGCCAAGAGCCCAGCTTCATAAGTTAGTATAGCCACTTTCTCCAAGCTCTCTATTGCATCGCCTAGGATTGGAAGGGGCTTCTTCCTTTCACCTTTGATCTGGATGAGTCTTCTCACAGCGTCGGGTTTAGTCGGGTCGCAGCCTAGGCCATATACCGTATCCGTTGGATACGCTACAACCCCTCCTCTTTTAACGATGTTGGCGGCTTTATCGACTGTCTCAAGGTCCGCCTTTGACAAGCGCAATTCAAATGTTCCCTGCCACAATGAGTTTGCGGTAACATTTATGGATTAGGTGAGGAGACGAACAACGCCGAGTTCAATGGATCTTGGAAAACTTCGCTTCGACCGACCAGACTGGCAGCCCTTTACCAAAAGCTTTAAAAGAACAGTGGGAGACCCAGAAATTGGCCTATGACATTCGGAGGAACATATTAATGGAAGAGGAAATGGGCGAAGAGGAAGAATGGGGTGAAGAAGAAGGCTTAGAAGAAGAAGAATGGTAGCCCCAACTAAACTCCTCTTTCTTTTTGCACAATCTTTAGTTCGTCTTTTTGGCGCTCCCGGTTTTAAGAGAACCAGTAGTTCTTCATAAAAGGCTATGAATGGGATTCCTATCTAAAACATATCATGAAGTTTCAGGTTCGAATGCGCGCGGAACCAAAGCATCCTTGCTGAATGACTTTACCACGTGAAAACCATGGGCCGAGTAGCAGTTCTTGACAGAGAGAGGTGCAAACCTAAGGATTGCGACATAATTTGCAAAAGATTTTGTCCCCAGGTCAGATCTAGGGTTGAGGCTATAAGGTTCGCTGAGGGTGAAGATAAGCCAGTCATAGTTGAAGCTCTGTGCAGCGGATGCGGGATATGCATTAAAAAATGCCCCTTTCAAGCAATTGCTATCGTAAATTTGCCTGAGGAGCTAGAGGGAGAATGTAGCCACAGATATGGGCCGAACCTCTTCAAACTATATCGCTTGCCCATACCTCAAAAGGCCGTCATAACAGGCCTCATAGGAAGGAACGGGACTGGGAAAACCACTGCTCTACGCATTTTGTCTGGAGAAATTAAACTCAATCTTGGGAACTTTGAATCGCCGCCGGATTGGCAGGAAATAATCAAATACTATAGAGGATCAATCCTTCAGGAGTATTTCACTGAATTACGCAATGGAAAACTCAAGGTAGCTCTCAAACCGCAGCATATCGACAAGATACCTATCTCCGTTAAAGGCGAAGTTTCGAACATACTGGCGAAGGTCGATGAGAGGAAGAGATTAGGACAATTGGCAAAAGATCTTCAGCTCACAAAAATTTTAGGTCGGCGCATTGAGGTTTTAAGCGGTGGGGAGCTGCAAAGCGTTGCGATTGCAGCAGCCGTTTGCCGCGAAGCAGATGTCTACATATTCGATGAGCCCTCAAGCCACTTGGATGTTAACCAACGCCTACGGGCTGCCAAGACTATTCGAAGCCTCGTAGAAGATGAGAAAACTGTTCTTCTAGCGGAACACGATCTAGCTATGCTAGACTATCTTTCAGACCAAATCTGCGTTCTCTACGGTGAACCCGGGGTGTACGGCATAGTCTCGCATGTTCACGGTGTCAGAGTTGGCATAAACATATACCTAGACGGATTCATCCCGGACGAAAACATGAGGTTTAGGCCGGAGCCCATAAGGTTTCACGTTAGACCTCCTAGAGAAGCTAAACCAAAGGAAGGGTGGAAATATGATTGGCATGAAATGCAGAAATCCTACGGAGATTTTGCGCTTAAAGTTGAATCAGGCGAAGTCTTGCCTGGGGAAATCATAGGAATACTTGGCCCGAACGGCATCGGGAAGACGACTTTCATCAAGCTTTTGGCAAACATGGAAAAGCCTGACAAAGGGACGCCTCCCCCATGGGAAGGTTTCACCTTAAGTTACAAGCCTCAATACATTTCCGCTCAATATGAGGGCTCTGTGCAATCGCTCTTAAACAGTGTGGCCGGACAAAAATATGAAACAGCCATTTACCAGAACGAAATAGTGAAACCGCTTGGATTAACGAAGTTTCTAGATAGAGATGTGGAGGACCTAAGCGGAGGAGAACTGCAACGGGTGGCTATTGCCGTATGTTTGTCGAAGAAAGCTCAAGTATATTTGATTGACGAACCAAGCGCATACCTAGACGTTGAAGAAAGATTAGCGGCGGCGAAGGCTATTAGAAAAGTTGTCGAGGATTACCAAGCATTTGCTTTCGTTGTTGAACATGACATTGTTTCTCAAGATTTCGTGGCAGACAGACTTATGATCTTCTCTGGAGAGGCTGGACTATCAGGTCGTGCCCATAGCCCCATTTCCCTCAGAAATGGCATGAATGACTTCCTAGCTGAAATGGATACAACATTTCGCCGAGATCCACTGACAGGCAGGCCTCGCGTCAACAAGCCTGACAGCAAAATCGATAGGATGCAAAAGGACATGGGTGAATATTACTATGTTCCAGACAAAGAATCTGACTAAGGTTCATAACGCATTCAGCGAATTCTTGTTCAGTGGATAGTTGTTTACTGTAGCGGGCCAGTCAACATCTTGAATTTTGATCGGGCCTACATAGACCGCGCCTTTCACTAGAAGCGCAACATCGCATGCAGCGCTTGTGAAGATCGCCGAACTGGGCATGTTTCGCTGAAATAAATCTCTCCATCGCTCCTTTCAAGACTTCATCTCCCTGAAGAGCCAAATCAATTAGTGAATCCAAAGTGTTTTCAAAGAAGGTTCCAACTTATGTTGACGCTGCCAATTTTTTCTATGTCTTAGGGAAGCCCTTTAATCTCGGTTCGGCTACATCTAACCCGATTCAAGTCGAATCTATCAAAGTTGCTGAAAAAGGTCGAATCAAATGGCTTACTACTGCCTAGAATGCGGGGGAATCCTTGCATACGACTCAAGTTTAAAGCAATACGTGTGCAAGAGCTGTGGTCTCACCTTCTCCTACCAACAACTGATTGAGGCAAAAGACAGAATGCGAATGGGCGAAGAAACGGCTGAGGAGCAAAGAAAAAGGAAACAGAAGGACTACTTGAAGTGGTGGCTTTCAAAGAAAGACTAGAGAACTCAAGCGTCAGCTCTGATAGGATTACAGGTCATGCAAACTCAGGTTTGATACGGGTGAGCCATAACGGGAGTGGCTTAACAAATCTTGAACGTTGAAATTCTATGCGTCGGGCGTGAACTTCTCATCGGAAAAACTCTTAACACAAACGCTCATTGGTTGGCAGGTCAAATAACGGCCTTAGGAGGAAAAGTTATCAGGGTAACAACCGTCGGAGACGAGGTTGAAGAGATAGCTTCCAGCCTGGAAGAGATTGTCAATAGAAAGCCGGATCTAGTAATCGCGGTCGGTGGGCTAGGGCCGACTTTCGATGACAAGACGCTTGAAGGAGTTGCCGATGCAATCGGTGTCCGCCTCGGAATAAACCAAGAAGCTCTAAAGCTCGTTAGAGAAAAATATCAATCCTTGTCCACCCACGGAAGATTAAGGCTAACTAAGTCTCGAGTGAAAATGGCCACTTTGCCGAGGGGAGCTATGCCGCTGTACAACCCTGTTGGAACCGCACCCGGCGTCATCCTCAAGCGTCCAAGGACAACTTTGATCTGTTTGCCCGGGGTTCCCGAAGAAATGAAAGCAATTTTCAATGAAAGCTTGGTTAACTTGATTGAGGCCAAGGTAGGGGGCGCTTATTTCTATGAAGAGAGCTTCGACGTAGCTGACATTTTTGAATCTGAACTTGCTCCTTTGATAGACAGAGTTATGCGCAAGTATCCAAGGGTCTACGTAAAGTCTCATGCGAGAGGTGGAGAAGGAAGGGCTGGTGCGACTTTGGAACTTCACTTTTCTTCTGCTTCTCGAAACATGGCTGATGCTAAGGGAAACGTCGTTAAGGCGGTGAAGATGATGAAGAGAATTCTGGCTGAGCGGAGAGAAAGGCTGCTCAGGAACCCAGGTTCACAATCACATCGTCATAATCTAGCCTGATCCTCACAGCAGCCTAGAGAATGGTTGCAGGAGATAACTTAAAGAGTTTTGGGCTATGGGCTTGAAGAAGTTGATAGGTCAAGATTTGGTGAACTATGCACGCGGCTGTCCCAAAGAGTTTTCGATGAATTGGTGAAATGTGGTCGTCGCTTTGTACGTCGTATTTATCGTGGGAATGGCTGGCTCTGGGAAATCAGTTTTGACAGGTAGCCTCTGCGAATGGCTGAGACGTAAGGATCAAAACGCTATCAGTCTGAACCTTGATCCTGGAGCCATCTCTCTGCCCTATAATCCCGATGTTGACGTAAGGTCCTATGTGGATATTCTAGACCTTATGGAGACGCATCAACTCGGCCCCAACAGCGCTCTATTGATGGCTGTAGATTTGATAGGAGATTACATTGAGGAGATAAAACAAGAAATAGAAGAGGTTGAGCCAGACCTACTCTTAGTGGACACGCCGGGCCAGATGGAGCTGTTCGCCTTTAGAGAAAGCGGGCCGTTCATCTCCAGCGCGATAACGAAAGATCCTGAGATCCTGCTGTACCTTTTCGACGCGCCTTTCTGTAGAAACCCATTGAACTTTGTCTCAAACATGTTTTTGGCTGCGGCCATACATAGTAGATTGCTTAAACCGCAAGTATACGCTCTAACGAAAACCGACTTGATAGGGAATAGCGAACTAGACAGTATTATCGCTTGGTCTGAAGAAACTGAGCAACTAGAGTATGCCATCCAAAATCAACTTGGGAAAAACCTCTCACTCATCAGTAGGGATCTAGTCCACGCGATTTCGAGAGTAGGCCTCATATTCGAGCCTATCCCAGTCTCCGCCAAAGGAGGTGTTGGGTTCGTGGAACTATACGCAGCCTTGACAAGGATTCTTACAGGCGGAGAAGAGTTGGCTCCCTAAATATTAGTCGTTGCCTTTTTTTCACAGCTTCCACTATTAATGGGCTACCTAGCCATTGAAGCTAGTAGGCCTACGCCCAACAAAACACGCTGAAGCAATCGACGCAGCGGACACTAGATGCTGTTTCGTCTCCAATGATAAATAGAATAAGGGATTATCCATATTCATCGTACAGGTGCTGTGCAAGGTTTTAAAAAGCCAATATCAGGCACAATAAGCCTCAAGCCATGGAAATAGTCTAGGTGTGATTGGGATTATGCATTCCATTGTCTGCATCAAATATGCTCTGGACGTAGCCGAATTGAAAATTGACCCGGCTACGAGAGCCCCAGTTCTCGCAGGAGCTACGCGGAAGGTAAGCGACATTGACAAGAATGCCATAGAAGAGGCTGTGCGGATTAAGGAAAAGGTCGGAGGTAAAGTTTCGGTGGTAACAATGGGTTCACCGGAAGCCAAGAAGGCTATTACAGAAGCCA
>CAZAQQ010000117.1:0-5488 GCA_964487485.1 uncultured Candidatus Bathyarchaeia archaeon
TCAATGGGTAGCGAGGACAGTCTCTTGAGCGGTAAGGAGGGGCAGTCGTCTAACTCTATGCCGCTGGCGAAAGCTATTTCCGCACCCTCCTTCACCATCCTAGCAGCGATAAGAGATAACGCGGGGTTTCGGAGAAGACTATACCATTTTAATCGGGTTAAAGCGGGTATTCCGGCGGCTGCGCAGAATTGTATTAGCTTCGCCCACTCAGCTGATCGAATGTTTTCCACAACCTCCGACTTCAACCCAGCTCCGTTAAAGACTTCGATTATTTTCTCAACACGTTTGCTCGTGCCCGAAGGTAATTCACCTGCAGCTAGTTACTGATAGAGCCCGGTAATCTTTTATATACAATCTATAGTTGCATATACAAAGCATTAGACATCGTGGAATATCTCAGGTTTCCAAGATGAAGCAAGCTGAGGCTCAGGGTCTAACAAGAAGAGATTTCCTCAAGCTGGGTGGAGCAGCTGCTCTTGGGACGTACCTAGCAGGAAGGCTGCCGCAAGCTAGCGCACAGGCAACGCTAGGCACCGCTAAGATTCAGAGTTATATGGTTGGTCAGAAAACTCCGAGCATCTGTGTTTACTGTGCTGGGGGATGCGGGCTCCTCGCAACATCGGTTGGGGGAAAAGTTATTGAAGTCGAAGGTGACCCGGTCCACCCGGTAAATGAAGGTGCTTTGTGCAGTAAGGCGTCAGCTCATTTCCAGCTCATAAACAACGAGCGTCGTCTTCTCTACCCGCTGAAAAGAACCAATCCCAAGAAAGGTGTGACTGAAGATCCTAAATGGATCAGAATAACTTGGAATGAAGCCTTTGACTTGATTCTGGACAAAGTCAAAGACGCTATGAAAGGTGCCGCCTACAAAGATGATAAGGGTAATTATTTCCGCAGAGGTGTAGATTCACCAATCGCTTGGCATGGATCAGCCTACTGGAATAATGAAGAGAACTATTTGGCTAAAAAGGGAATGTCGCTAATCGGCTCATTGAATATTGAACATCAGGCTAGGAAATGCCACGCGTCTACGGTTGTGGGATTAGCAAACACCTTCGGCTTTGGAGCTATGACAAATAATGTAATTGATGCTAAGAACTCCAAATGTTTCCTAATCGTCAGCAACCCTGCTGAAAGTCATACTATGGAGTTCAGATGGGTCACCAGAGCGATAGAAAAGGGAGCGAAGGTAATTGTCCTAGACCCCCGATACAACAGAACTGCCTCCAAAGCAGACTTGTACGTTCCATATAGATCTGGGTCAGAGGCCGCGATTTTCCTTGGCTTAATCCACTATGCTATCTTTGAGAAGCCGCAGTATATTGACTGGGGCTTCGTTGAATCGAGGACTAACGCTCCATACGATAAGGATGGCAATAAACTAGTCGATTGGAAAACGAATCCCGATTCGATGTTCAGCAAACTTAAGGCCCTCGTGCAGAAATACACGCTAGACGAAGTAGAAAGAATTTCAGGAATACGGCGCGAGAAACTCGTGGAAGTCGCGGAGACTTTCATGACCAACAAGCCTAGCAACATCTACTACGCAATGGGCACGACTCAGCATACGAATGCGGTTCAGGCTATTAGAGCGCATGCTATCCTCCAGTTGATTCTGGGCAACGTGGGAGTGCCTGGGGGCGGAGTCAACGCTCTTCGAGGAATAAGCAATGTTCAAGGCTCAACTGACATGAATGTGCTGTCTCATGTTATTGCGGGGTATAGAGTGCCTCCGAGGGATCTTGAGGACGTACGGCGATATCAGAAATGGAAGAATACTGACCCTGAGAAACGCGGAGGCGTAACTGGAGGGGCTACATACACGCCTAAAGACAAAATTGAGGAAAGATGGGACGACCGAATGTTCCCAACTTGGAACGCTCTTGAATACAATTGGGGAATATTTGTAGGTACATGGCCAGGCAAAAACCCTGACACGGAACCCATCATATGCGACTTGCCAATCGGCGTTGGATACCCAACAGTTCAACTATTCAGGGCGATTAAAGATGGCAAAGTCAAAGTAGCTTTCATCATGGGAGAGAACCCCGCTGTATCAAACCCCAACGCCAACTCCGTCAGAGAAGCCTTAGCGAAAGAGGGATTATTCCTCGTTGTCGACGAAATCTTCGAAACAGAAACTGCGCACTTCGCAGACATCCTTCTTCCCGGCACAAATCAGCTGGAAAGAGAGGGAAGCATCACTAGCACTTCAAGATGGGTACAATGGCGATGGAAAGCTGTGGATCCTCCAGTCGAATGCAAGCCTGAACTATGGGTTGTTAAGGAGCTGTTCAGAAGAATCCGGTGGGCAGGTGTTAAGACTCCATCGGAAAAATATCAAGAAGAGACAGGTAACAGCGTTGGATCCGACCCAGACGCCTGTTGGCCATCTGCATATGGAGAGAGTGCAGAGGATATATACAAGGAGATAGGTGCAAAAAGAATAGACCCCAAGATTAGGCCAAGTAAAGTGGCTCAGCTAGCTGCTGCAAATGCTCTCTATGCAGGTTCCTACGACCCGGATATTCGACCGGACATAGGAGGCATACTTCCCAAAAGAAGAGATCCCAATCCCGTCGACAGCCAAGACGAGCAGTACGGCTACTTCAAGAATTGGGCTTGGAGCTGGATGAGAAACCAAAGGGTACTATACAACCTGAAGGAAAGCAATCCAGGCCTTAATACATTCCTTGTTTGGTGGGCTCACTCACCAGACAAATGGTTAGGTCTTGATGTTGCCGGTGTATGGTCCGCTCCTCTCTACTCGCCGAAGCTTCCAGACGGGAAGGATAGACCTGATTGGCACCCCTTCAAGCATGGATTCCCGTTGCATAACGAGCCTCTTGAGAGCCCTGACGAGAAGTTGGCTGCTGAATATCCTACCATGTGGGACAACCGGTTCAAGGTAGAAACCGGCGGCCCGAAAGACTACCCGATTGTGATGACTACATATCGCCTCGCAGAGCATATGCAGGCTGGGGCTATGACCCGGAACTTGCCTTGGCTCGTTGAAGCTTTTCCGGAGATGTTTGTTGAGATGAGCCCAGCGTTGGCCCAGGAGCTGGGAGTAAGAAGCGGGGACATGGTAATTGTGAAGACTGCTAGGAACCTAGCTGGCGAGAGAATGAGGGCATTGGTCACGGAAAGGGTTAAACCCGTCACAGTCAACGGCAGAACATTGCATCAGGTGGGTATGCCTTGGCACTGGGGCTTTAAGGGCCTTAGCAAAGGGCCCTCCGCGAACACCCTGTGCATCGACAGCGTTGATGTTTCTGCGAATATTCCCGAATTCAAGACTTGTTTATGCAGGATAGAAAAGGCTTGAGGTGCTGAATTATGTCCATGGCGAAAGAAAGAGGTTGGTTGATAGACATAACTAAATGTATTGGCTGTAGATCATGTCAAGTAGCTTGCAAGCGCTGGAATGAACGGCCAAGCGAAAAAACTGAATTCAGCGCAGACTGGACTAACCCACCCAAACTTTCCTCAAAGACTTGGACAATGGTTGCGTTTCACCTCGATCCTGATGGCAAAGGCGGGAACAAATGGCGGTTCGTGAAGCGACAGTGCATGCACTGCCTCAACCCTCCCTGCGAAAGTGTGTGTCCAGCCAAGGCCATTTACACCCGGCATGATGGAGTGAACCTCACACACTACGACCGATGCTTTGGGTGCCACTATTGCGTTATCTCATGTCCATATGGGGTAAGACATTATGATCTAGATGCAAAGAGCACTGTGAAGTGCACAATGTGTTTCGATAGAATTGACAATGGTAAGTTGCCAGCTTGCGTTCAGGCTTGTCCAGCTCTCGTGATGGAGTTTGGAACGCGCGAAGAAATCGTGCAGAAAGCGAGAGCTAGGGCAAAAGCTATTAGAGGGTATGTATTTGGCGATGAAGATCCCAGACCTGAAAGCATTGGAACCCACGTCATCTATGTTTCGGACGTCCCCCTTGAAAAACTGGGATTTCCCACAACTGAGCAGAGGATTCCGACTGGCCAAGCCTTCCGAAGTCTTCTGCCGTCGCGTCTGACAGAAGCGGTTTTCGGGGGAACAGTAGCAGCTGTCGTATGCTTCATTCTGTGGCGTAGAGCGCGATTGGAAAAGGCTAAGATGGAAGCTGTAGCAAGAGAAAGTGAGAAGGCTGGAGGAAGTGAGTAGTGGCAGCTGAGAATCTGACGTGGGGTTGGCTCATCGCCTCGGCTCTGTTCTTCGGAGGGATGGGAGGCGGCGCCTTTATTACGGCTGCTGTGGCAAGTTACTTGACGGGGGATAGATTCAAAGAAATCTTGAAGTTTGGAGCTTACATAGGCACTGTGTCAGCTCTTCTTTGCGTTCTTTCCTTTGCCTCAGACACGCCGACCCCTGAAAGATCACCCTTCCTCTATTCAAATCCAAACTCAATGATAACCTTCGGAACCACTGTTCTGACGACCATAATACCGCTAGGAATATTCTACGTAACATTTTTGCCACCTGACTCCCTTCCTTGGCTACGACTGTTTTTCCCTTGGTCTAGGTCTAACAAGGCTAGAAACATCGTTGAGATTCTACTGTTCCTCGCTGGAGTAAGCTTAATCTCCTACACAGGCATTGTTCTCGGTGCAGTAGCTGCGAAGCCTTTTTGGAGTACTCCAATGCTAACAGCTCTGTTTTTTGCTTCAGGCACCTCTACAGCTGTGATGGCGATAGGGTTCTTCGCAGCCTTTCTATATCCTCAAGTGACTCTGGAGAGCTCTAAGAAAATGCTTGTGGAAACATTGCATAGAATTGATGTGGCAGACGGATATCTAGTGCTGATAGAAATACTCGCGATAACCCTATACTTGCTAGAAATGATCTACGGGCCACCGGTAGCCGCGAATTCGGCAGCTCTTCTGATTTCAGGGCCTCTCCGCTTTCTTTTCTGGGGCGGCTTCGTATTCATAGGGCTGGCAATTCCTCTGCTACTGCTCATACTGTTAGCCTGGAGAGGAAGAGCAAGAACATTCATTCGCTTTTATCCAGGTCTGATGATGGTTGCGTCCGTCTGTGTCCTGGCTGGAGGATTCATAATGAGATATCTAGTCCTTGCTGCCGGACAACTTGCTTAGATCACGTACACTCAATATTATATGTCTCTAGGTGTATGGCGGGCTCTGTCAAGTTAGGGCTTTGGATGTGAGTTTGGAATTTTTCTGCTTCTATGTCTTCAGGGCCTTCAAGGGCTTGGTTGAGGCGGGCTGAGGGGACGTGGACATGGTTGTGTATGAGGACGTGTAGGTTAAGCCAGTTGTTGACGCGGGCGCAGTCGCAGTCTTCCTCTATGCATGGGGAATAATCGTCGAAGCATTCCGTACGATCCTCGACGACTTGAATGTGTGAGCCGAATAGTCTATATAGTCGCTGGGCTAGTCTTAGCATTGTATGTATAATAAATAGAGGTGCTTGCCGTGGAAGGCCGAAAGGTGCAGAGGGTTGGCCACTCGACTTTGGCTGTTTC
>CAZAQQ010000118.1:0-5485 GCA_964487485.1 uncultured Candidatus Bathyarchaeia archaeon
TCGACTGGCGGAGCTGCCTACCTGAAGTTTGATGATCCGTCACCAGAAGAGGAGCCTCCTGTCCAACTTCATAACAAAGGGGTTCTAAGGTACTTTGAGCTTCTGACATTCCTGAGAGGTTTCCCACGATACTTCGAACTTGACCCAACGCCGATAACTGCAATATTGTTTCCGATAATGTTCGGCATGATGTTCGGAGATGTTGGAGGTGGCCTGTGTTTTGTAGTCCTCGGGCTTATCTTCAGCCGAGTTTACAAAGGGTTTCTAGGCATATCAGCTGGGGCCATGAGAATGTTGGGAGGAATGTTTTTGGTCTGCGGCATTTCATCCATCTTCTTCGGTTTCCTCTATGGTGAAGTCTTCCTGTTTGAGATGTTTCACCCATTGTGGCTGAGTCCCCTGCACGACCAAACGAGAATCGTGGTAATAGCCATACTTTTCGGTTGTGTACAACTAGGCTTAGGGTTGACACTGAACATCATGAATGAACTGCGGAGTAAGCACCCCTTGAAGGCTATACTGGGCAGTCGCGGATTAATAGGCCTCGTATATTATGTGGTCGGGGTTTACATAGCAATCAAATATGTGCAGATGGGTATGGATCTCTCAGTCTTCAGGCAGTATCTTCCATTCACCTTAGTGGTCGTAAGCTCGCTGGTGCTAGTGTTTCTATCACCTACTATAGAGGAAATAGCTGAGAAGAAGCCGATCAAGACTGAGGGGTTGATGATGGGGTTCGGCGAAGCCCTTGAGACATTCATATCTTACCTATGCAACTCAATTTCCTATGTGCGACTGGCTGCGTTCGCTATGTCTCACGCTGCACTGGGTCTTTCCGCCGCAATCTTAGCCGGTATGATTGGAACTTTGCCAAGCTACCTTTTTCTTAACATCTTGGTTTTCATAATTGAAGGACTTTCTGTTCTGATACAATCCTTGAGGCTAACGTACTATGAGTTCTTCTCAAAGTTCTACTCAGGAACTGGAATAGCATACAAACCTTTCAGCTTATAGTTGGAAACCCTAGAGCTTAAATAGCATAATAGCATAATAGGAAATTTCAATTGCGAGTTGAGGGCGATGAAAATAAGGAACATGCTTGTGCTGATTGTTGGTCTTGCTGTTATTCTCGTGGGGATTCAGTTATCGTTCACTTTTGGAGCGGGCGCGGGAGGCGCTTTGCAGCAGGTTCTTCCAGTGGAAGGAAAAAGCTTTGGTCTTCTCTCTGCAGCGTTAGCCATAGGCATCTCAAGCCTTGGTGCAGGTATTGCGATATATGGAGCTACTTCTGCGGGCGCGGCTGCAATAGCGGAGAGACCTGGAACCTTCGTCTATATACTGATATTTGCAGGACTTGGAGAAGGTCTAGCTATTTACGGGCTTGTAGTAGCGATTATGATTCTCGGCAAACTGTAGGAAAAGGCCCTGCTAAAATCCAATTTAGCGCACTCGCTTGAGTTCATGCCCTGCTTGGATCTCAGCCGATGATGTCTTTCTGAATTTTTTCATCACCAATCTTCAGGTCTTTTCCCACAGACAGAGTCACAAGGTTCTTTGCCTCGCATTCACATGCGAGTAGATATGCTAGTGCAAACCCCATATTGAACGGGTTTTCCCTAAGCATCTTGAAGGCCTTACCGTAGAATTCCTTTCGAAACAACTTTTCTACCTCTGAAAAAAGGGCTTTTTCACCCCAGTGAGTGAGGGACAGAGCTTCTTCCACAAGCTTTGCGTAGGGTGTAGCGACCAATGCGTCCGCGGCATCCTTTATTCCCGCTCTCATGAAGGATGTTAGGTGCCTCCTTTCTGCCTCATAGAAGCTTGACGTCAGCATTTCCTCTATGAGAGCTGGCTCAACATTCCTCATCCTAAGGCCAATGACCGTCAGAAGGTTCTTCAGGTCCATCTCAGTGCCAACCAGTTGTTTAACCTCCTTCTTGTCGGGAAGCTTGTCCACCATTTCCCAAAGCTTCCCAAAGTATACGTCGTCCAAACATGCCTCGAGAACAAGCGTCGTGCCATACTTTTTGTATAAGTCAAGTTTCTCGGTCAAAGAGACGTAAGCCGTTTCCCTTAGCAGAGCTGCCACTTCTGCGACGTCGTTTGCCTTCAAGAGGGCTGGGAAGTTCACAAGGGTATACTCCCTCGCTAGTGGTATCAGGTTTCCCTCCTCAATCGTTTCGCCAACGTGTTTCGCTCGGATTATTCTCCTTATGTTTTCAACCTCGAACCTTTTCGAGTACTCCCTGAGAAAGTCCTGCACGCCAGAAGGTATTGAGACGAGGAAGTAGAATCTTTCCACCAGTTTCTTGAGGAATATTCTCTCCAATGTAGAGGCATCTATTTCTTTTGCCGGTATCTTGCTTACCTCCTCCGCGTACTCACTTTTCAGGAGGGAATCCGCTACTTCCTTCAAGCTCTTGGCCTTCGCCATGACTTGAATCTCTTCAGGTCTGATGAGGTGTGTTTTCAGCCCATGGGTTCTAGTTACTAGGTAGGTTATTTTCGGGTTCTTCATCTATCTCCTCGTCCTTATTGCAGCTCTCACACGTTTCGCCCTGAAAAACTCCTCCAGCATTTCCTCTTCCAATCTGCCCTCGATGTACCTGATGAGTTCTAGCATACTAGGTATCAACACTTTGTCCAGAGCGTTCACTTTCCGGTTCACCATCATGAGTTCTTGGGCTATGGCCTCGATTTGAGCCTCTGTCTCTGCAAGCTCCAACAGATCTTTGATAGCCGCGTTAACTTCTCTAGCAGCTTCGTAAGCAGACAGGCTTGGGATGTAGTCTATTTTTGGTTTTTTTTCCAGCAGCACTTCCGGCACAACGACGCCCATTATGCTGATAGGTCTAACCCTTACTTCCAGTTCGCCTACTGTGGAGGCCTCTGAGGCTGCGCTTGAGTATCCCAAGCTTGAGTAGGTGGCTTTCAGCTTCTCGTAAGCTTCCATAAGTTGTCTGTCTACTGTTTGTCTGACTCTAATTTTTTTGAGGAGCCTATTGACCTCCGACGCCAAGTGGTCCCTCTTCATTTTGAGAAGTTCTCGGCCGCGGTTTACGAATTCAAGCTGCTCCCTCAGCCTTAGAAGGACGCCCCTTGTTGCAGCTGCTCTTCCAAGAAGGACGCTCATGTTTGGAACCTAGGAAACTTTAACCCTTGCCTCTATGCTTCGGGTGATATTTGCGAATGAGGTCTTCATGAATTCTTATAAGTTCTTGTTCGGGGAAGATTGAAAGTACTTCCCAGGCAATGTCAATGGTCTTGTCTATCGGCCTGTTCTCATATTCTCCTTGGTTTACAAAGCGTCTTTCAAATTCGTCTGCGAACTTCAGATATCGTCTCTCATCTTCGCTTAGGCCCATCTCACCTACTATCCTAGCGAGGTCTCGAGCTTGCACGCCTCTCGCATAGGAGCCGTACAGTTGATCTGAAACATCTCGGTGATCATCTCTTGTCTTCCCTTTCCCTACACCGCTTCTCATGAGTCTGCTTAAACAGGGTAGGATGTTTATCGGTGGATAGATTCCTTTCATGAAAAGGCCACGGTCCAAGAAGATCTGGCCTTCGGTGATGTATCCAGACAGGTCTGGAATAGGATGTTGGATGTCTCCTCCCGGCATCGTTAGGATAGGCATTTGCGTCAGCGTACCTTTCTTGCCCATAATTATGCCTGCTCTCTCATAGATGGAGGCAAGGTCACTGTAAAGATATCCCGGGTAGCCCTTCCGGCTTGGAACCTCTTCTCTAGCAGCGCTTAACTCTCGAAGAACTTCCGCGTAGTTCGTCATGTCGCTGAGAATAGCTAACACCTGCATACCCAAGTCGAACGCTAAGTACTCAGCTATGGTAAGCGCTATTCTAGGGGTGAATAGCCGTTCAATGGCTGGGTCGTCGGCAAGGTTGAGGATGATGACGGATCTTTCCAAGGCTCCGGATTTCCGAAATTCATTGACAAAGTACTCTGCCTCATCATGTCTCAGGCCCATAGCCGAAAAGACTAGGGCGAACTCCTCTAACTCGCCTAGGACAGTTGCCTGTCTGGCAACTTGAGCAATTACTCTGTTGTGCGGCATGCCACTTTCCGAAAAAATGGGAAGCTTCTGGCCTCTGACAAGAGATAGACATCCGTCAATAGCCGAAATGCCTGTCTGAATAAAATTGTTTGGATAGATGCGGGCTTTCGGATTTATTGGGGCTCCGTTTATATCCCTCAAGTCCTTGGAAAACATTCTCGGCGCGTGATCGATAGGCTCAAAAATTCCGTTGAAGATTCTGCCTATCACCTCGTCAGAGACAGGAACCTTGAAGGCTGTACCTGAAAAACTCACGAAGGAATCTGTTTGGAGGCCCATTTCTCCCCCGAAAACTTGAATCACAGCTTTCCCTTTGCCGACTTCAAGAATCCTTCCCATGCGGTCTATTCCGTCTGGGGCTCGGATCTTGACCAGCTCATCATATCCTACGTTCTCAACACCTTCTACCATAAGTAATGATCCTCGAATCTCACCAAGTCCTCTGTGCAGGAGACCTTGTATATCCTCAATTTTTGTTCCCATGGGTAACACCTACATGGATATGTTGTATTCCGCCGCTATTTTCTTAAGTTCGGCGTCAACTTCGTTCACAAGTTTCACCATGCCTTCGATTCCGCTCTTGTCTTCCTTTGCCCTGTTCATCTTCGATATTTGGGGAAGGCTCTTTATCCTGTCTATTGGAACTTTGTTCTTAACTAGGACTCCAGCTTTTTCATAGAAGTCGATTACCATTTTCAATATCATGAACTGTTTCTTCATATCACAGAAGGAGTCCACCTCGTCGTATGCAAACTGTCTGAGGAAGGCTTCTTTTATCAAGTCGGCGCCGAGAAGAACAAGCCTTTGATCATCTGGCAAAGCGCTTTCACCCATTATCCGGGCTATAGACTCTATTTCAGCGCTCTCACCTAGCAGTTCGAGGGCCTTCCCACGATATTCAGGATAAGAAGCATGCGTTCCTTTCCAGAACTCAACCAACTTCTCTGCGTATTGACTGAAACTAGATGCTTGAGCTGACATTAAGCGATCTACATATAGGCTGTAGCTCTTAAGCCAGTGAATAGCTGGAAAATGTCGGCTATATGCCAAATCTCGGTCAAGCGCCCAGAAGATACCTGTAAAACGCAATGTGTGGATGGTGACTGGTTCATTAAAGTCGCCTCCCGGGGGCGACACAGCTCCAATCATTGTCACTGACCCTTCCCTCTCAGGTTTTCCCAACACTCTGACCCTTCCAGCTCTTTCATAAAACTCCGCTACCCTGTCGGGAAGGTAAGCGGGGAACCCACCTTCAGCAGGCATCTCCTCTAGCCTGCCGGAAATCTCTCTCAGGGCCTCAGCCCACCTTGAAGTTGAGTCAGCCATCATAGCAACATCATAGCCTTGATCTCTGAAGTATTCGCAGACGGTAACGCCTAGATACACACTTGCTTCTCGAGCTGCCACAG
>CAZAQQ010000119.1:0-5452 GCA_964487485.1 uncultured Candidatus Bathyarchaeia archaeon
CTATTCCTGTTCCTCCCCTCCATTTTCCGGGTCCGCCTGTGTCTTTTCTTAATTCGTATTTGATGAACCTCATCGGGTGAACTTCTTCTAAGGCTTCCATTGGAGTGTTCATTGTGTTGGTCATGTTGGAATGAATTCCATCAACTCCATCTAGGCCGTATCTTCCTCCGAAGCCGCCGCCAATAGTTTCGTACAGAGACCATAGTTTTCCAGTTTTCGGGTCCATGCCTCCTATGGAAACGTTGCTCATTGTTCCTTGGCATGCCGCGCACACTTTTTCGGGGACTATTTGTGCGAATGCTTTTAGCAGAACATCAGCGTTTCTCTGGGAGGTCTCTACGTTGCCTCCGGCCACTGGGGCTGGAGGAGCTGGATTCAGGGCTGTTCCTGGCGGAGCATATACTTCGATCGGCCTATAGCAGCCATCGTTGGTTGGAATAGCTGGGTCCGTCAGACATTTAAGGACGTAGTAGACTCCTGACAGTGTTACCCCCCAAACGGCGTTCATAGGCCCCTCCACTTGCTTATCAGTTCCAGTGTAGTCGATTCTCATTCGGTCTCCTTTGATTTCTACTGTGACTTTTATTTTAACTGGGTCCTCGCTAACCCCGGTATCTTCGAGATAATCCACTGCCTCATACTCTCCTTCGGGCATTTTCCTAATCTCCGCCCTCATCATTTCCTCCGAGTAATTCATTATTGCGTCAATTGCCTGCTGAACGGTGTCAACTCCATATCTCTCCACCAGTTCAACTAGCCTACGTTCTCCTAGGACGTTGGCTGCGATTTGAGCTCTTATGTCGCCCATTCTGATTTCTGGTGTTCTTACGTTGCTGACGATGAGCTGGGCAATGTCGTCTTCAATCTTCCCATTCTTCATGAATTTGACGGGGGGGATGATGATTCCTTCTTGGTATAGTTCTGTCGAGTCTCCTGCCATGCTTCCTGGAGCTTTTCCTCCCACGTCAGAGTGATGCGCTTTGTTAGCGGTATATCCGATAAGTTCATTCTTGTAGAACACAGGGTTGATTAGGGTGATGTCTGGGAGATGCGTCCCGGCTACATATGGGTCGTTAAGCAATATTGCATCGCCTGAATTCAGTTCACCTTTGAACTGCTTAAGTCCCTCCACAACTCCGAATGAAATGGATCCCAAGTGAACGGGAATATGCTCAGCTTGAGCGGCAAGCCGTTTCTTCGGGTCGAAGATCGTGCATGAATGATCCATCCTCTCCTTTATGTTTGGGGAATAGGAGGAGTTTCTTAGGGCGATTCCCATTTCCTCAGCCGCATAGATGAGTGCTCCTTTGATTATCTCCATCGTCACTGGGTCTACTTTCGACATCTGCTCATTCACCGCGCTCCAAGACAATATTCCCATACTCGTCGATGTGGGCGAACCAGCCCGGGTAGACCACTGTCGTAGCATCATATTGTTCTATTACAGCGGCACGTTCAATTCGATTGCCTGGTCTAAGCTTCTCCCTAACATAGACTGGGCATCTGAGGTAATCGTTACGTTTCTCGAAGAAAACATCGCGAAGGGCCAGTAAAGCATCTTTTGGGGGGTCGGGCTCCGCCAAGGGATAGGTCCTCAGTTTTGGTTTTGCTACCATGCCCACGGCTACGAGCCTTGCATTAACCAATTCGACGGTTTCGCTTTCAGTTGCATAGCCGTATACGGATCTATGCCTCTCATGAAAGTGTTCTGTAGTCTTTCTAAGCGCCTCTTCATTGAAAGGCTTGGTTGCAGGCACGGAGAGTTCGTATGCTTGGCCGAAATAACGAGCATCGAACTGGCGTAGGAATGCAGTTCTTTCTGCTGGAACCTTTTCGCCTTTTAGAATGCTGCGAGCCTCTGCCTCGAGTCCGTTGAAGATATCTTCAATCTTCTTCACGTCAACTTCCGTTGCCTTCTTCAGTATTGCCCGCAATAGATGATGGGTGAAGTCAGCGGCCAAGAGCCCCAGAGCTGAGAAAAGGCCTGGGTTGATCACAACTATGACTTTTGGTATGTTCAAATCTTCGGCTATGGCGCATGCATGCATTGGCCCTGCTCCTCCAAACGCGACAAGTGTAAACAGCCTTGGGTCGTGGCCGCGCTCGATGGAAACTATTCTGAGGATTTTTGCCATATCAGAAATCGCAATCTTGACAATGCCGGCGGCAGCCTCAACCAAGTCTAGCTTAGTTTTTCCGCAAACATTTTCTTCAATAGATTTTCTGGCTAGGTCAGAGTGTACTTTCATCTTACCTCCGAGAATATATTCTGGATTAAGCCTACCGAGCACTAGGTTCGCGTCGGTGATTGTGGGGTCTTCTCCGCCTAACCCGTAGCAAGCTGGCCCGGGCTCCGCTCCAGCGCTCGTCGGCCCAATCCTAAGCGAGCCTCCAACATCAACCCATGCAATGGTTCCGCCTCCGGCACTGCATTCGGCCAAGTCTATGAAGGGGAATCTTACTGGGTAACCGCTTCCTTTGATAATTCTTCCAGCATGAACTTTTCCCCCAACCTCGTATTCTGTCACGGTCTCTGGAGTGTAGCCTCTTATCATACCTGCTTTAGCCGTTGTTCCACCCATGTCGAAGCTTAGAATGTTCTCAATGCCTAGCAATTTTCCATAGAAAGCCGCTGCAATGACTCCTGCGGCAGGGCCTGACTCAACGATGCTTGCAGGTTTCTTCACTATTACTTGTTGCGAAGCAATGCCACCGCTTGATTGCATTACGTAGAATTGAGCGGGTACTCCCAATTCCTGAATTCTATTAACCAAATCGCTGATGTACGTGGAAACTATGGCCATAAGACAAGCGTTAACTACGGCTGTGCTAATTCTTTCGTATTCACGGTATTCTGGAGAGGTTTCTGAGGAAGTCGCGATAAACGCATCTCTGCAAATTTTTCCAACAATTCTCGCAGCTGCTTCTTCGTGTTTAGGGTTAGCATAGGCACTTAGGAAGCCTATTGCGATGGATTTCACATCTTCGCGCTTCAACTTACCAGCTAGTGATTTAACCACTCCAATGTCTAGACGTTGTAGCACCTCGCCATCGGAGCTAACTCTTTCTTCGACTTCAAACCGATATTTCCTTGGCACAAGCATCCTAGGTCTTTGGATGAAAAGGTTGTACAATTCGTGTCTTTTTTGCCTACCAATTTCAAGAACATCCCTGAACCCCTTTGTTGTAATCAGGGCAGTCTTGGGTAACTCGAGGCCTACCTGTCCAAGCATAGCGTTTGTAGCAATGGTCGTGGCATGGCTTATGATGGCTATTTCACCCGGCCTTGCCGACCTCAGAAATCCTCGAAGGCACTCTATTACACCATCAGCTGGCCGCGCGGGAGTTGTTGGGACTTTAATGTTGACTAACTCTCCAGTTTCCTCTTCCAACGCGACCAAATCGGTGAACGTTCCACCGATATCTATGCTAACTCTATAGGAAGCCATGCTTGCTTACCTTCGAAGTTGACAGCTTAAGCTTCACGCAGTTCAAGACTGAGAAACCCGTCCTTCCGATGAGCTGCTGGCTAACTCCTACTTAGGCAGATTTCAATTGTTCTATGAATTCCACTAAGTTATTAATGAGAGCTTTGTGGTATTTCTCTCCTTTTTCCCGAGAAGCTTTAGTTGGATCGCCTGAAACGCCCGAAGGCGCAGTACGTTTCTTGAAGTCTTCGATGGTGCTTGGTATGAAGACCCTGTCTGTTTGAACATATGGATCGAACATATGGAATTTCCTTGGCTTCGGAATATTCTTCACCGCTTTCTCCATCTTCATCAAATTCGGATACAAATACAGCATATGAGATGTCTCCAACTCATCGGCGTGACCGATGCCACCCGGCTCAGAAGTCCTAATCTGGCGACCAACTGTGTCGCCGATGTAAAATGGATCAACAATTGCGACGTAAGCGCCAGTATCTTCCCTAACTCTCCATGCGGCTTCTTTGAGGGGCGGCAAATTTGCTTCTCTATGTCCATTTATCACCACGATCTTCCTGAAGCCATGTTGAATTAGACTCTTGCAGAGGTCAACTACGATTTCTGTCATTACTTCAGGCCTTATCGTGATTGTCCCGGGATATGCCATGTGGTGGGGGGACCATCCAAACCAGAGCGGTGGTGCCACGACTACGCCTGTTTTTTCAGCCACTTCCTCAGCTAACTTTATTGCGATCATGCTGTCCGTGCCCAAAGGGGCGTGAAGACCATGCTGTTCAGTAGAACCAACTGGTACTATGGCCACATCGGTTTTCTCCAGCATCTCCTTCACTTCTTCCCATGTCATGTCCTGAATCCAAACTCGAGCCATAAACGATTCCCATGTAATGAGTACTCCTGCGATGATATTTAAGTCGCATTCAGCGCCACCGTTTGGATGCATAACGCTTTTTAGCTGCAGAAAATTTTTGTAGGGCGTAAAGAGCAGTAGCACTAAGGACGGGTTTCCGACGAAGAGGCTGGTGAAATGTCCAAAGTGTGGAGCGGATTTCGATATTGCGTACGCTAGGGCGTTTGCCTGCGGTGGCTGTCCCTCATCGGCTATGGGGGATTGCGGCTTGGTGAAATGCCCGAAGTGCAATCATGAGTTTCCTAGCTAGAATTAGGTGCTGTTTACGGACGGGATGTTCAATGGCTGAGAAATATCGGAAAATGCCTCTAAAGTGGAGAACTAGAGAAGTTTGGATATCGATCTGCGCTCTTGCTGTGGTGACTCTCCTATTGGAAATATTCTTCGTGAACTACATGGTAGCCCATGGTCTAGAAAGCATGATCGATGCGATTTTGGTTGATGGCTGGAAGTTTACGATTCCGACACCGTTAGCTTTTGCGGTTGCGATGATTGTAGTTGTAATTGCATGTTGGGCCTATTTGGTCGAGGGAACTGCCATAATAGGGGTCAGATCTGACCTGGGAAGACGGTCTGCAACCGCCCCGGTTAGAATGGTCGAGGCAGGCTCATCAATACTTGTAGCTTTCGCATTTTCCCTGTTTGCGCCCTACATTATTGGCTCCGACTGGTTCGGCGGTATAATCAGCGGAAGTTTCGCCAACAACCCCCAGCTTCACGGGCTCGCCTCGGGAATCACTGCCTTCATGATTAGGTTAGGTGATCTGGAAATTCTTTGGAAATATGTGATATCGCAAAACGTATCAGGCTTAGCAGTCGCCTTCTTTTCAATCACAGACATGTGGAGACATCGAAGGACTGCAAGACCTCGCTAGGAATTATGGGATACCGCATATCGGGGCTTTCCATTGCTCCGGCAGCAGAGCCGGATTTACCAAGTCGAATACATATCGGTGCTTGAGCCAAAAAAAGAGGGGAGGTTAGTTACTTGCGTCCGTAGATCTCTGATTCGAGGTATCCGTGGAACTTCTCAGTAGCTTGCGCCGAGGGCTTCCTCGTGAAGAGGCTGACGATTATTGCAATGATTATGTTGAAGACC
>CAZAQQ010000120.1:0-5451 GCA_964487485.1 uncultured Candidatus Bathyarchaeia archaeon
TCGGAAATACAAGCTTCGGAACAAAAGTCTACATCAACAGAATATTCGCTGAGGCCGATGTCAAGATTTTGACGGGAGATGTGGAACTCCACTGGTTTGCGGGATATGGTGGAGGGAGGAAAAGTGTTCATCCGGGCATAACAAGCGCCGAAGCTGTACAGCAAAATCACTCATTGCTATTCCATCCAAATGCAAAGGCCGGCGTTCTCGAAGGCAATCCTGTACATATGGATATGGATGAAGCTGCTCAGCTGGCTAAGGTTGATTTCACCCTAAACGTCGTTCTGAATTCGAAGAACGAGATTGTTAGGGCAATTGCGGGCGATTGTAGAAAGGTGCTCTCGGAAGGTGTGAAAACAGTTGATGAAATGTACAAGGTTCCGGTGAGTAGAAAGGCTGACATAGTGGTTGCAAGTGCTGGAGGCAGCCCGCATGACATAAATTTTCACCAATCTCACAAAGGCATTGAAAGTGTCTTGAACATTGTGAAAGAGGGTGGAGCCATTATTCTCGTGGCTGAATGCCCTGAAGGCCATGGGAATGAAGTTTTCTATGAGTGGATGATGAATTTCAAGACCTCGAAGGAGATGGAGGCCAGAATCAAGAAGAAGTTTATCACCGGAGGTCACAAAGCATACTATCTCACTAGGGCTTTGGAGAAGTTTAGGATCTACCTCGTCTCAGTGATGCCGGATTACTCTGCGGCTGACGTTTTCAGGTTGAGGACTGCTAAAACAGTGAACGCGGCGTTGCAAATGGCCCTACGCGCACTTGGTAAAGACTCGAAAATAGCGGTTGTACCTCAGGCAGCTGGAACCCTGCCGATACTACAACAGCAAAGTTAAGAGTGATGCGATAACTAGACTTTGCGTAGGTCAAGAAAAGCTTAAAGTGAAACATAGCAGACACGTTTATTCCTAGGTTGAATCGAGGGGAGTTCCCGCAACAAGCAGCTAGTTACAGAGGAAGCTCAGGTTCAGCTGAGGTCTGTGCATGCGAGTAATCCTGATTGGGTTCGGCACAGTCGGCCAACACTTTGCAAAAGCCCTTTATTCCAAAGCAGCAGCCTTTGCTGCAACCTATGGTTTCCAACCCAGAATCGTAGCCGTGGCAGATAGAGGGGGAGCGGCAGTTAACCCAGATGGGTTAAACATAGATGCTGTTCTGGAATCAAAGCGGAGCAGTGGTTCTGTATCCTCTAAAGCGGGGTTTGGCCTTCCGGGCAAAAGTGCTTTGGAAGTTATCCAAGGCGTGGATGCTGAGGTGGTGGTTGAAGTGACGCCGACGAACACAATCGATGGGGAGCCGGGGTTATCTCATGTTAGAGCTGCGTTGAGCAGCGGTAAACATGCAATCACAACTAACAAAGGTCCAATAGCTCTGGCGCTACCAGACCTTCTGAAGCTTGCTTCAAAAAACAATGTTCGCATCAAGTTCAGCGGCACTGTTGGTGGGGGCACACCAATATTAGACTTGGCGAAGAAACGTATAGCAAGCTATGGGATTAGGTCAGTCAGGGGGGTGTTGAACACAACTACGAACTACATCTTAACCCGAATGGCTGAGAACCGCGTTTCAATGGAAGTTGCGCTTAAGGAGGCTAAGGCAGCTGGCTACGCAGAAGCTGATCCCCTCCACGACATTAATGGCTTTGATACTGCGTGCAAGCTGGTGATATTGGCGAATTGGGTTATGGAAAGAAAAACCTCCATTCGCGACGTGAAAACCACTGGAATAGCCGCAATTACACTTGAGGAAATTGAAAGAGCTGATAGGCAGAAGGCTGCGGTTAGGTTGATTGGCACGATCGAAAAGGAGTTGGTAGTTCAGCCAGAACGTGTATCTAAGGATGATCCGCTGAGTGTGAAAGGCGCTATGAATGCTGTGACGTTTGATACAGATCTGGCTGGAGGAATAACTCTGGTTGGTTTTGGAGCTGGAGGCGAGGGAACTTCAAGAGCTGTTTTAAGGGATCTCATAGATATTGCAGCAGGTGGGGTTGATGCATGAGGGTGTTGATGAAGTTCGGCGGCACTTCAGTTGGAGACGGTGACAAAATTAAGCATGTTGCGAAGCTGGTGAAAAGCTACGCAGACAAGGGATATGAGATCTGCGTCGTTGCGTCAGCTATGGGTGATGTTACTGATGAGCTTCTTGACTCAGCTGAAAAGGCAAAGTCTGGTGAGCAGCAGTTTGCAGTGGATTTTGTTAAGACTTTGCGGGACAGGCATGGAAAAGCGGCTGAGCATGCTATTGAAGGCGGAGAGATGCGTCAGCAAGTTCTTGAAGAGCTAGATGGAAAACTCCTTAGTCTAGAAAGGGTACTGGTTGGAATAGCTTATCTACGTGAACTGACACCCCGCTCACTTGACTACGTTTTGTCTTTTGGAGAAAGGCTTTCTTCGATTCTAGTTTGCGGGGCGCTCAGAGATTTGAAACTGAAGGCAAGGCACCTTACTGGCGGAGAGGCGGGGTTGATCACCGATGCCACCTTCGGAGAAGCTAGGCCGTTGATGGACATTACTTCACAGCGGGTTGAGAACAGGCTTTCAAAGCTTATGAAGCAGGGAGAAATCCCTGTGGTAACTGGCTACATAGCCGAAACCCAGGAAGGTGTTACTACTACCCTAGGCAGAGGCGGCTCAGACTATACCGCCACTATTCTAGGAGTAGCTTTGAAGGTAGACGAGATTTGGATCTGGACTGATGTGGATGGATTGATGACTGCAGATCCTAAGATTGAAGCTTCTGCGAGAACCCTGAAAACAATTTCATATGTAGAAGCGATGGAACTGGCGCATTTCGGAGCAAAGGCTATGCATCCTAGAACCTTAGAGCCTGCGATGGAGGCGAATATACCTGTAAGAATGAGGAATACATTCAATCCCGATAACGTGGGGACGGTGATCACGCGGGAGGAACGAATAAAATCGGGGGACATCGTTAAGGCAATTGCGACAATAAAGAATGCTGCTCTGGTGACGGTTGGCGGAGCTGGTATGATTAGAGCCCCGGGTATGGCTGCAAAGGTTTTGAGCATTTTGAGTGAGAAAAACGTTAATGTCTCGATGATGTCTCAAGGGTCTTCTGAAGCTAACCTATCGCTCATTGTTCCTCGAAGCGTGTTGGGAAGCGTGGTTGACGCACTAAAGTCCGGGCTCATGGGCACTAACTTGGCGAAGGGAGTTGTAGGCGAAGCAGATGCCTATGTCGTAGCAGCGGTTGGGGCAGGAATGAAGGGTACTCCAGGCGTTGCAGCCAAGGTTTTCTCCACTGTCGCGAAGGAAGGTATTAACATACGCATGATCGCTCAAGGTTCCTCTGAGCTGAACATTTCCTTTGTTGTGAAGGAAAGTGACGGAGATAGAGCAGTCCAAGCCTTACATAGGGAGTTCAAGCTGCAGTCTGCTTAGACTTCAGCTTCGATAGTTTCAGTCTAACAATTTCGTTCGCCAATGTAGGGTCGCATTTGCCGCCGGTTCTTCTCATCAACTCTCCTATGAGGTAGTTAACTGCTTTTTCGTCAGAAAGAGCGTCGTTCACTGCTTGCGGGAGCTCCTTGAAAACCTTTTCAACCTCGCTTTCAATGTAGTTGCGGGAAGAGATTCTTCGAAGACCTTTCTCTTCCACGATTGAGTCGGGGAGCCTACCCGTAGTCATCATTTCCTTGAGCACTTGCTTTGCTATTTTGCCGCTTATTACTCCACTATCGATCAGCTGCAGCATCTTGACTAGATGATCTGGTGTAACCCTAGATTCGTCAATATCTAGTCCAGCTTCATACAAGTAGCGGAGGAAATCGGATACAAGCCAGTTCCCAATCTTCTTCGCGTCTGGGTATGACTTAACGCAGTCTTCGAAGAAATCAGCAAGCCTCTTGTTGCCAGTAAGGGTTTGGGCAACCTCATGAGGCAAGTCATATTCTTCAACAAATCTTTCTTCACGCATCTCTGGCAGTTCAGGCATATTTGCCTTAACCTTGTCAATCAGCTCTGGCGTTACAGCTATGGGAACAAGGTCCGGTTCTGGGAAATACCTGTAGTCATGTTCCTCCTCCTTAACCCTCAAAGAAACTGTAACTCTCCTCAATTCATCCCAATGCCTTGTCTCCATTTTCACTTCAGCTCCTCTGTCCAAGAGGCTTTTCTGTCTTGCAATCTCAAAATTCAACGCGCGCTCAACTTCCTTGAAAGAAGAGATGTTCTTTATCTCAACCCTCCTCCCCTCGCCTAGGGATATGTTCGCATCACACCTCATCGATCCTTCGAGACTGCCGTCTGAAACCCCCAAGTGCTCTAGAATCGATCTGAGATTCTGCAGGAAAAGCCTCGCGTCATTGGGAGACTCAAGGTCGGGTTCAGTCACTATCTCCATTAAAGCAATTCCTGCCCTGTTGTAATCCACAAGCGTAGCACTCGCAGAATCTATAGTGCCCTCATAGCTTAGTTTCGCAGGATCCTCTTCAATTTGAATCCTCCTGATGCGAACTTTCTTGCCGTTGCCCATTGAAACACTGCCGCCTGCAGCAATGGGCACGCCACCAGCTTGGTCGTACTGGGAAATTTGAAAGTTCTTAGGCATATCGGGGTAGAAATAGTTCTTTCTGAAGAATAGAGTCCTACTCGATATGTCTGCCCCTAGAGCCGAAGCTATCATGATCGCGTCTTCGATGGCTTTGGAGTTCAAAACCGGTAGGGATCCTGGTAGCCCGAGGCATACCGGACACATATGGGTGTTCGGTTCTTTTCCTCTATAGTTGGCTGAGCAACCGCAAAACAGTTTCGATCTAAGATTTGTGAGTTGACAGTGAACTTCTAGCCCTATTTTCGTTTCCAATGTAGCCTTCATGTCATTCCACCGCATTCTACCCTAAAGCTTAGGCGTCTGTTTTGAATGCGAGGTGTTTTGCTCGAAGGTGAAGGCTGTTTGAATGAGCAAATCCTCTCTGAAGGGCGGTGCCATAATCTGCAAACCAATAGGAAGGTTGTTTTGGAAACCGCAGGGAATGGACATGGCTGGATTGCCTGCCAGGTTCGCTGGCACCGTGTCCACATCGCACATGTACATTTCAAGGGGGTCCTTCAATTTTTCGCCTATTCTGAAGGGTAAGATAGGCATGCTCGGGCCTATCAAGACATCGAACTTCCCAAAAGCTTTTTCAAGTTCCCTCTTAATCAAGGTCCTGACTTGCAGTGCTTTGAGGTAGTACTTGTCATAGTAACCTGCTGAGAGAGCATAGGTTCCAAGCATTATGCGCCTTCTTACTTCCGATCCAAACCCCTGTCGCCTATTTTGCGAAAAAACAAGGTTCCAATCACCCTTGTCGCTCTTCACCCTATATCCATATCTAAGGCCGTCGTACCTAGCCAAGTTCGAGCTTGCTTCTGACATCGCGATTACGTAGTAGGCTGCAAGAGCATATTCAAGGCTTTTCAACGAAATTTCTTCGCA
>CAZAQQ010000121.1:0-1404 GCA_964487485.1 uncultured Candidatus Bathyarchaeia archaeon
TTTCATTGCGCGCTTTACTAGTTTGTGCGTGCAGCCCGAAGGCTCTGAACAAGCTGCTCCAAAGCCGTGAGAACCCTGCGCCCAATCCACAAAAGATAGCGACCAGCCATGATTTGAGGCACCAATTGTAGCTGCTTGTGCATTGTTCAAAAAGGTGTCGAAAACGAGAATCCTATTGATCGAACCACCATTCGACTTCTATATGATTTCTCCACCCTTGGGACTTGGTTACATAGCTGCAGTCCTTGAAAAGCAAGGGTACGAAGTCAAGATTCTGGACTGCAATTTGCGCTACAGCACCCATAATCTCAAACAGCAATTTGATTGCTGGGCGGATGTTGTTGGAATTACTTCCATGAGCTGCAACTATCATTATGCCATACAACTGGCGAAGATGGTGAAGCAAGTCGATAGGCGCAAAGTCACAGTTTTAGGAGGCCCTCATCCTACGGCCATGGCCCAACAAGTTCTTGCGGAAAAGTGTGTTGACTACGTGGTACAGGGAGAGGGCGAGTTTACAACGCTCAAGTTAATCGAATGCCTTGAAGGACGAGGAGACCTTTCGAAAATTGATGGCATAGCGTACAGGAAGTCTGACCAGGTTATAGTTCAACCGAAGAACTCACATATAGAGGAACTAGATTCTCTGCCCTATCCTGCCTATCATCTTCTTTCATTAGACAAGTACCAAGACGCACCACACGGAGTATTCTTCGAACGAAAGCCTTTCCTTCCTATGTTCACAAGTAGAGGATGTCCATATCAATGCAAATTTTGTGCGAATCCGGCTATTTGGGGGCATGTTTGGCGCGCCAGAAGCGCAAAAAACATAGTTGACGAGATAAACTACCTTGTGGACAAATTCAACGTCAAAGAAATTCATTTTGAAGACGACAACTTCACCTTAAACCGGAAGCGCCTGATTGAAATATGTAATAGGATACTGGAAAGTGGCCTCGATATTGCTTGGAAATGCCCTAACGGGGTTCGTTTTGAGGGCCTAGATTTAGATGTGTTGAAACTGATGCGTAAATCGGGGTGCTATAGTCTTTCCTTTGGTATCGAATCTGGGGTTCCGGAGATACTGGAGGGTGTGAACAAAAAGATGAGATTGGGGCTGGTGAAGAAGGTAATAGAGGAGGCTAGGAAAGCAGGCATATCAACCGTAGGGTTCTTCATTATCGGTCTGCCCGGTGAGACGGTTGAAACGGCTCGGCAGACCATAAGGTTCGCCAAAAGTCTCAAACTCACCGCCGCACAATTCAACATATTCGTCCCCTTTCCCGGTACGGCAATTTTCGACGAATACATACGTAAAGGATACATTAGCAAACTGGACTGGAGAAAGTTCAGCGTCGACTATCCCGTATTTGAAACTGAAAGCTTGAGGAGTGATGAAATCCG
>CAZAQQ010000121.1:1504-5442 GCA_964487485.1 uncultured Candidatus Bathyarchaeia archaeon
TCAGCGTCGACTATCCCGTATTTGAAACTGAAAGCTTGAGGAGTGATGAAATCCGAAGTCTTCGAAGGCAGGCATTTAGGGAATTCTATCTCAGGCCTAAAGTCCTACTCGAAAATCTACGACACATATCCTCTGTTCGAGGATTTCTGTGGCTAATTAGACGTCTTGGCCACGTTTTCCAAGACAGTTGTGCATATTGAAAAAGGTGGAACATTATGAGCTTACGCGTCTTACCCATATTATTCATAACTAGGAAGGCCGGGTCGACAACGTTTGACAGTTGTCTTTGAGACCCCACCTATTCCGATATTCTAGAGGTACTTTTTCTTGGAGGATATCTAGTATGCCGTTAGTATCCAGATCCCCTGTTGAATCGCCCGCCAGAAATACAAGTCTGAAATCTATCAACTTTTTTGATTCGCTTATTCTTTCAGCAGAAACTTCAACGAGTGGAAACCTCCTACAATCGAAGATTGCATTTGAATTAAATGACCGGAAACTAACTAGTTGGTCATATTTGCTGCCTAAGCCCCAAGTAATGGGGGATCTGGCAGAGCACGCGTATGCAGTCTTCCTAATCCTCCTAAACGTTTCATTGCCTAGACTGACGTACCGGATGGTAGGCTCGTTTTTGACCGATACGGCGTTTCCAACCATTTCTAGATATAGGGTGTATGAACAGTTTCTAGACATTTCCTTTGCATCAAAGGGTTCTATGCACAGATCGATGGCTGGCCTTTCGTAATACGCAGTGAGGGACCATAGTTCTTTCCCGACTAAATTGATTTTCAGTTTGCCCTTAGCCAAGAACATTCCTTGCTTGTAGGAGACAAGTTCTGTCGAGCTGTCTGCAACACAGACAACTTCATCATTAACTCTAATTCTCAAAATCTCATGCCACATTCTGCCTGGATTTAGCAAATCAGGCCAAGGCTCCCACATGTAAAATCTAACTATCCCATCTTCTAACCTGATTTTTGAGAGGAGAGAAAGGATTTCAATTCTGTTTCCATCACGGAGAATAATTATGTTGTTTTCCCGACCCAGCAATCTATGGACGTAAAACTTGAAATTTTCAAAGACTCTTACCGCACTCGGAAAGGTTTGGCTCAGCTGACCCCCATCCTTCTTTAGTGAAACGTAGTAGATGTCTCTCTCACCGAAGGATTGTAAAAGGTAATCTGATGTGAAGTATGGTGGGAACGACGCAGGGTGCTCCAATCTGTCTAACTGCGCTACCGGTCGGTTGAGGTAAAAACCGAATGTGGGTTCGTAGAGCAGATACGTAGTGGAACCAAGAACCTCGGCTATTGGTTGTATAAGTATAATATCTGTGGGTGAAGTCTGTCTCTTAAGGAACTCATACAGATCTTCGTCATACGCCGAGTTCCAAAGCTCTGGCACCACCCTTTGTCGCTCTGAAAAAACGGATGGTAGGCTTATGAGGTTTGTGAGCAAAATAAATGTAATGAAGATCGACGTGGTCCTTATTCTTCTATTTCGGCCGGCCAGCAACCTTAAGCTAAGCCTTCGCTCCAAGAAGCCATTCGAAATCCAATAAGCTGCAGATATGCAAAATACGGGCAGCAGTGGGAGTGCGTAGAAAGAACGTATCTTCCAATCGATAGAAAGGAATATCGTGTACAGGGTAACATAGATTAGGCAGAAAACATGTGCCCTCTTTCTCTCTCTAAGAAACAAGCAGATTCCAACTAGGCAGAATAATGGAAGGAAGAAATTTGATCCGAGTATATATGTGAGATATGTTTCCAAGAATTTGGTCAGTGGCCACGTAGGATTCTGACGTAGCGCTTCTTCCGCGAAACTTACACGTTCAAGGAGAAGTCTAGAATATGGAATCCTTTGAATCGATTCTACGACCTGCCTACCTACAGCGAAGAGGAAGAAGGATCCCCAGAGATGTTTGTTGCGAAATGAGGCTGGAGAACGTGTTGTCACTAGGTAAAGAATGATCGTGGGTATTAATAGGATAGCTGCTTCAGAGCCCATGTAAGCTACGAGCAAACAGGCCGATGCTACATAGAGGAGGGCGTGACAATTGTGTTTCATACCCCTGTAGAAGTAATAGGCTGAAAGAACATAGAATGGCGTCATTGCCGCGGTATGCCGCGTTATCCCGCTCCACGCAATTTGGCAGGGCAATGTGGCGAGGATTAAAGAGGCTATTAGAGCTGTTCTCTCATCGAAAAGCTCTTTAGCAAAATAGTAGGTTGCGAGGATCGTAATGCTTCCTAACAAGAGAAACATATATCTCGCGCTAAAGTCGCTTGCGCCAAAAAAGTAATGAGCAATTTCTAGAGACCATGCTACTACAGGTCTCTCTGGAGGCCGCGAGACGAAGGCAAACTCGGATGAATAAACATCTTTGATTGCGAGTATGTTAATGCAAGCTTCATCGTCCCAAAAACGCCTTGGACTAATAGAGAAAATGAGAAACCCTAGCAAGAAGTTGATGGCTGCAGGAACAACAGCCATGGAAAAAGAGATGAGATTTTCCCTCTGAAATTTGGATTCTGTTTTTCTTATAGGAGAAGCTTTTCGACTTGCGAAATTGGATCGAAGAATGCTGGTAAGGATGATGCAAATGGAAAAAATAGTCAAGATTGAGATGAAGCTTGGCTTTGTTACATCATGGAAAATGCTTTGTAGGAAGAATGTGAGAAAGGGAACAGTTGCGACGCTAAGGGATAGGCAAACAACGCCTTTCTCAATAACATCTAAGTCTTTGAGAGACAAACTTAGGACGATGCCATATCCAGGGAGTATCAAGAAAAACGCTGTGCCAAACGCAGCCTCCAGAAACTTTGGCATGGGAATGGCAATTAGAAAAAGTGTTGCTATGATCAGTAGCGCTGCGCTTACCACCAAGATCTCATGGCTTTCGCATCTGACAATCGTGGAGACCTTCAATTTTCGCAAAACCTCGAAGCTACCACCATGATGACTTGTTTTGGGGTGTGCTATTTTTCTCACCTTAATTATTTGGACTTCGCCTTCGGATGCGAAAAAGGCTTTCTATGACCTTCAGTCAGACGCATAGTTTAATATTGACTGTGAAGCCTAGAATGGGAAAAAGGCATTGGATAGGGCTGATGTTTGCGCGTCTTCCGGGCACTGCGAAGAAATGTTCCACTAAAGTTTGATATTTTCCTTCTTAGCTTTCTAGTTTTCAGCATGTGTATCTCGACAGGGCCATTCCAATCCAGTAACGAACGGAGCCACTACGCTATTACCTTGGCGCTCATCGAATACGGCACCCTCGACATAACTCATCATAGGCCGTTCTTTTTCCACTCTTTCTATTTTCCCGATGACCTTTGCTATTACACATTCTATGACCTTTTCAAATATCCAATGTACCTCCCATATTATGCGTGGGAAGATGTCAGCCTGTACCAAGGAAAGTATTACTCCGCTGAGGCTCCTGGAATCGCCTTCTTGGCAGTCCCTCTTCATATCGTAGGACGTACTTTTTCCAACCCGTTTGACAAGACCACGCTGACGCCCGCCATCACAACCTTGTTGTCCGCTTTTTTTGCAGCGTTAAGTGTGGCAATAGTCTACGAAATCTCTCGTCTCTTGGGAGTAGGAAAAAAGGCTTGCACGGTGGCTTCAATTGCTTATGCGTTCGGTACTCCCCTATGGTTATACGCAGCAACCTTTTTTGCGCATGCAGCCTCAGCCTTCTTTATTACTTTGGGTTACTACTTCGCAATGAAGTTTATAATATCGGCGAACAAGAATCGTCTTTGGCTGAGTGCTTCTGGACTATCCTTGGGATACGCTGGTTTCGTGGAGTATCCAAATGCGATACTGCTAGCTCCAGTTTTCTTATACTTGCTAGACAGTATGCCTACGATTCGGGAGACCAAGAAACTACTATGGTTTGTCGCACCAGCTTGCGCTGGGCTACTGCC
>CAZAQQ010000122.1:0-5398 GCA_964487485.1 uncultured Candidatus Bathyarchaeia archaeon
ACAGGCGCTGAAATGATGGCAGCTGGCTCAGGCCTAACTGGATTGCTTATGGCCTGTGCGCTCTACAACGAACCTGCCTGGGTCGTCATGGTGAATGCTGGCATAAGCTCAAGTATAATGATGACCGTGCTTATGATAAGCGCGAACGTTATCTACATGCTGGGCCGAGGCATTCCCCCAGCTCTCGCAACAGTGGAGATCGATCCTGTTACAAAAGAAAACAATAAACCCTTCATTACCCCTGGAACAGTTGGCCACGGTGTTCCCACGGGTGGTTACGTCAGCGGAATTTTCGGGTCCTTTGTAGGCGGCGTAGGTGGCGCGCTGACTTTCATTCCAATGTATCGCTTCTCAAGCGGCATATTTGATTTGCTCGGTTCGCTTCCCCAAACAAGACCAGACTTGTCCGCGATTTCCCTTGCATGCATTGCGGCTTTAGGGATTTACTTCATAAACGCGAACATCGCTGCCTACAGCATTAAGGGAGTGATTGAGGGATGGTGGGATCCCAAGTTCAAGCAAATAGGCAGAGTTGCTACCGTTTGCTTTATCGCATCCTTTCTTTTCGGAATCATGGTGCTACTGGCTTCAGTACCTCTATGACTGGAGATGAAGATGATGGGTGAAGCAGCTAAGAAAGTATCTGTGGACCCAAGAACACTCGCAATTATGGGCGTAGCCTCAGGTTTGGTTGGAATATACGCAAGTTACCTTTCCCCAGTCTTCGCTGCAGCATTAGCTATACCAGTGATGGTATGGTCGGCGGATACGGTGCGGAGAATTGCAGGCTATGGGTTAGGAACCGGGGTTCCGTCCATCGGTAACCTAGCCTTATCAATGGGCATACTCGTAGCAATTGCAGGGCTTAAACTCCAGCCAATTTTAGGCGTAGCAATAGCGGCTACTTCAGGGCTGATCTATGGCGTGCTAATATCGCGGTTTAAGATACTTGGCATACCTTCATTCGGAAGGTTCATGAGCGAACTCGCTACAGCCGCCTGCTTGGTATGCATGTGCCTTATGAGTGCTGTGGCTGGAGGCTATGATTGGACAGTAAGAGATTATTTCGGCAGCAGGGTTGTTCCAGCGTTATTTACAACTGGAATGGTAGCGGCAATATTTTGGGTTTCAAGTCTCGCAGCTATGCACCCCTACAATGCGTGTTTGGGGGTTGGAGAAAGGCAGGGAAGAACACTCAGAGTTGCAGTTGTAGTCGCCGGAATAGATATCTTGATTGCAGGTATAGCGAGGGTTGGGTACTTGGCAATAAGTGGCAAAGGACAATTCTTTGATGCCCTAGCAATAATAGCTTTAGGCGCAGTGGTCTGGATCTATGGGATGTTTGATTTTCTGAGAGTGTCGATGAAGGAAGCAGCAGCTACGCAGTGGACTGGTATCCCACCCAAACCGAAAATTCCATAGAGATGAGGTGAATCGCCATGAGTGCTTTGATATCCCCCGAATATGGCATAGTTTTGGACACTGAATACAAGATCGTGGGCGAGGCTAAAGTAGACGTGGCCCTTGTGAACATAGGTCCCTTGATAAAGAAAGTTGAGTATGTGGAACTCCTTGCGAAGGAACTGCTTACATCTCTCGACCCAACCACTGCACCACTAATCTCGACGAGACCGAGAAGAGAACGTGTTTTGAAGTACGGGGGTCTATATGGGAATATGGTTCTTGGCTTCGTCATCGGGTGTTTCGTGTTCGCTATAGCCGTCTTGTTTTACGTCGCTGAAAGCAATCCTACACTATTCAAAACTTTGTTCGGAGGTTAGACTCGATGGCAGAAGCAAAGAAGGTTGAACCTGCCTCTGGGTGGCCATTAGCTTCCGGAGACTATGTTATTGGAGACCCTAAGGGGTGCGTGGCTGTTTGTACATTATCCTCGGAAAAAATTGTTTCTGGAGTAGCGAAAATCCCGGGCGTAGTAATAGCTGGTTCTTGCAAGACTGAAAACATAGGCATTGAGAAAGCTGTTACGAACATCATCTCTAACCCTAATGTTCGTTTTCTTTTGATATGCGGAATAGAAGTAACTGGACATGTGACTGGCGGCTGCCTAAAAGCCATATGGGAGAAAGGCGTTGATCCATCCTCCAAGAAAATAAAGGAAGCTCCTGGAGCAATACCTTTCATCGAACATCTTCCACAGGATGCTGTAGAACGCTTTCAAAAACAGGTGAAAACAGAAGACCTGATATCTGTTGAGGATGAGGCGAAGATTAGAGCTAAGGTTGAGGAATTAGTAAGACAGGATCCCGGAGCATATCTAGAGCCTCCCTTCATAGTAAAAATTGAAGAAAAGAAAGAAGTAAAGGCAGGTATGGTTGCCATACCCCTTGCCTCAGTAGTAGAACCCTCAATTACTACGCTTACGATGCTAGTTGATGACATAGCAGCAAAGGTTCAACTGATAGGGAGAGAACGCAGGCTAAATACGGCAGTTGGCATAACGAGATGGATGGGAATACTTTCGGGATTAGCGATTTCTCTAGGCATACTCACTCTCTTACTGTTAGTAATTCTCCGAGTTGGTGTCTGACATGTCGAAAAAGACCAGCGCTATTAAGTCGGCTTACACTGCAGAAATGGCACTGTTGGAAGCTCGAGTGAACGATGTAAGGACTAGAGTACTGATGATTGGTCGAGAGAACAGATTTGCAGCTGGTCTGTACGCGGGAATGGTTAAGGGTTTCATGGTAGGTATGATAGTTTCACTTACCCTCTTGGGCCTTATCTTCTACTATTTCGTTCCTCCTTAGCTAGTAGATATGGACGTGAGAAGTTGTCTGGAAAGGAAATAGAAGCCGAAACAATTATCCCAGCGGTCGTAACCCCGCCAGAGATTGAAACACTCTACAGTAGACTCGACGGAGTCGATGAACAAGTTGAGTTTGTTCTTGGCGAAGTAGCGCAGAAAGAAGGCCTAAGGATAGGTGGACATTTAGGATTTACCTATGGGATGCTCGTCGGCGTAATCATCCTAATCCTCTTGAAGTTTGTCCTAAAAATGTTGTAGGAGGAAACAAAATGTACAAATTTGTAAAGGAACAGGAAATCTTCGAAATTGGAAAAACAAGAGTCGGCGGCCAACCAGGCGAGTTACCCACAGTACTCGTCGGGACTATCTTCTATGGAGGCCACAAAATAGTTAAAGATGCAAAGACCGGGCAATTTGACAAGGCAGCCGCTGAATCTCTAATCAAGAAACAGGAAGAAATGTCCCAAATCACAGGAAACCCACATTTCGTTCAGGTCTTCGCTGAGGGTACAGAACCAATGCGGCGACAGATAGATTTCGTAGCTAAAACCACCGATGCGCCATTCCTCATAGACTCAACCGATGCTGAAATCAGAATGTTCGGCGCAAAATATGTTAATGAAGTAGGCCTTGCCAAACGAGCTATTTACAACTCCCTCAACGTTTCAGCAACCGAAAAGGAGATTGCAAATCTAAGGGAATACAAACTGCCAGCTTCGATAGTTCTAGCATTCAATCCCAAAGACACGATGGTCAAAGGACGGATGGAAGTATTGACTACAGGCGCAGGCTTCATTCCTAGAGGGCTCTTAGACATCGCTAAAGAATGCGACCTCAAACCTCTGATTGATGTAGCCGCTACAGCCTTGGGATCGGGCGCCGGAGGCTCCTTGATGGCTTCTTACGTGGTCAAGTCTAAGCTGGGCTTGCCTGTAGGCAGCGGCATCCACAACGCCGTTTCGGCGTGGACTTGGTTGAAGAAATACAAGAAAGAAAATCCTGAAGGCACGACTGCATTCAAGACTTGTGACATATCAAGCGCAGCCATCCAAATAATGTGCGGAGGAAACTTCATCCTCTACGGGCCTATAGAAAATGCCGCTCTAGTTTTCCCAGTCTGCGCATTCGCTGACAGTCTAGTGGCGGAAGCAGTGAGTTCCGAGCTGGCAATATCACCTTCGGAAAACCACCCCCTGAAGAAACTAGTCCTTAAGTAAAGCAAGAGCATAAAGGCTCTCAGTGGCATCCGCTTTATGCCCTAGTGTAAGCAATGCTCTTCCCCGGAAGCCTATTCAAGAAGCGATATAGACCAAAAATCGCCGTCAGTCGATACGTCGATCGCGTACAATACATGCGTGCGGCTGGCGAGAGAGAACGTCTACCATTAGGCGTACCCGTGTTTTTCACAGTAGCCTCGGTGGAACTTGGAAACACGACGACGAAATGCGTTTTGACAGCTACGGATCTAACTGCTGGATGCACATACATACTGGAGAAGACTGTGCGGCTGACGAGGAGCATAAGGGATCCGTTACCCAGCGAGCGGGTTTTCGGCAGAACCGTGTGGGGGAAGGGACTGACAGTTAGTGCTGTGAAGGAATTTGTTGCCGACACCCTTCTTGAATCTTTCCTGTCTGCTCGCATTGATCGAAAACGCGACTTACATTTCGTCGTAAGGTCCACAGGTGTAACTGCAAGCTTCGCTTTCCCAGAAGAAGTAGGCGCGATGATTCAAGCATTGGCTGAAGGCTGCCTCCTAGCCGGTATCAGTCCCTCCAAAATGGTTGCACCATTATCCAAAGACGCAGTTCCCGAAGAGCTTAGACCATATTCAAAGCTTGATCTAGCTCCCTTCGACGGATCAGTAGCCGGTTGCCTTCCACCTAAGACCCCCAGCGAAATTGCCGCAAATGAAATGGAAGCAGAACTGTCAACGGCGGGAATAAAGGTTGGAGCCAAGTGGATTGGTGTTGACTTTAGAAACCCAGTTATCACGCTGGATTTTGGAACAACCCTGAAAGGTAGAGTAACTGACGACGCTTTGCCATATGCAAACACCATTGCAAGCATATGTGGGCTCGGCGGAGCTGTGGCAGACGCCCTAACGCAAGGTTCTAAGCTTGTCGATTCTGAGCAGGGTTCAGCGTTGGAGGCCGTCGGGCAATCCGCCTTGACCCAAAAAGGGACTTGGGAGGCTGCTGAAGAGTTCGCTGAAGAGGCCTTTAACCAATTGAGGATATCAAAGGTACCTCAGAACACCATGCGATTTGGAACAGTACCAGTTGATACCGCGGCTGCGGAGAAAGCTGATGTGCGCTTACTTGGCTGCGACATCGGAGAAAACGGAAGCAACATAAATCCTCTGCGTAAACTTGGCGCTGAGGTTCAGCGAGATCGTGGAAGAGAAACCCTCTTTCAAATGCTGGATATAGTAATGGCAAGAATCGCGTGTGAAATCGTCAAAATTGCCCTTGAAGACGGCCTCATAGATCAAAATATTTCCATCGGAGTGACTGGTCGAGCAGGTATTACTGGAGACAAGCCCATGCTATTCCTCAAGTATATTGATGAACTTGGCTTCCTGCCCAAGGAATTCCCTGTGGAGGATCGAATTGTTTTTGTCGAAGACGG
>CAZAQQ010000123.1:0-5342 GCA_964487485.1 uncultured Candidatus Bathyarchaeia archaeon
TCTATGCTCGCCATCGGATAGCAGAAAATGAGATCCTACATTCTTACAGTGGTTTTAGCCACTAAGAGGGATAAGTCATTTTCAGGCATGAATCGTTCTGGCTTAAGACGCTGCGAAAGATGAGAAACTGAATCAAAATGAGGCTAGGGAAGAGAAGCTTTAATTAATTCTTCTTTCGTCTTGGCTAGTAATACAATCTGCAAAGACATATCTTCCAAAAAAGATGAGTTGGGACAATCGGTTAGGTGTTTGGCATTGGCTAGGAGGCTTAGGAAAGCTAGGAAGATGCGGGGTTCCAGAACCCACGGTTGGGGTAGAGTTACTCAGCATCGAGATCATGGAAGACTTGGTGGACGAGGGAAAGCTGGATGGTGCAAGAACAAGTGGACTTATGTGATTAGACATGGGATTGAAGTAGGCAAATCTGGGTTCAAATGCCCAACCGGAAAAGGCGAGTTAAACACAGTAAATGTCGGTGAACTAGGCGAAATTGCCGAAAGACTCCTAGCTCAGCAAAAAGTGAGGGAAGAAGAAGGAAAAATACTGTTGAACTTGGGTGAGATGGGCTTCCAGAAGCTTCTGGGAGAAGGAATGGTGGCAAAGCCACTTTTCGTCAAGGTTTTCCATTGCTCGAAATCTGCGGCAAAAAAGATTGAGGAAGCTGGAGGCAAGATTGAGATCCTCGCTGCTAGGAAATAGGTGCTGATCATGGTTAGATTCATAGAGTTATTCAAGCCCCTAGCCAGATTTTTCCCCGATGTAAGAAAGCCTGAGAGAAGAATAAGCTTCAACGAAAAATTGTTCTGGACAGCCATAGCTTTGATCGTCTATTTGATCATGACTGAGATTCCGCTTTATGGCGTGGGCGGAAAAGGAGCGCAGGATCCCTTCGGCGCTCTGAGGGTGATTTTCGCATCCAACCGCGGAACATTGATGGAGCTAGGTATAGGCCCCATAGTCACAGCGGGCCTAATCCTACAGATTTTGGCAGGCTCAAAAATGATAAACGTCGATATGACTAAGCCGGATGATAGATCCCTCTTCACAGGCGCCAGCAAAGTCCTAGCCGTCTTCATGACCATATTCGAAGCTCTAGCCTACCTAGCCGGAGGAGCTTATGGCGCGATCTCCACGCAAGTCGCTTTCGTAATCCTCCTTCAATTGATAGCTGCAGGCATAGTCCTAATGCTTCTCGACGAGCTTTTGCAAAAAGGCTGGGGCATAGGAAGCGGCATAAGCCTATTCATAGCAGCCGGCGTCGCTCAGAGAATTTGGTGGGATTGCGTAGCCCCCATGGGCCCCATGGAAGATGGCAAATATTTAGGAGCCCTAATAGCATTTGGGCAATCGATTGGGCAGCCTTTAGACCAAGTTGTCCATAGGCCGGGTGGGCTACCGGACATGATTGGTTTCCTCACAACCCTAGCCATATTCGTGTTATTGATCTATGTCAATGGTTTGAGAGTTGAGATGCCTGTCTCCTACGCGAGGTACAGAGGATTCAGAGGCAAATACCCCATCAAGCTACTATACGTGTCTAACATACCTGTTATTTTTGCAGCTGCCCTATTCGGCAACATTTACTTCATCTCTCAGATAATATGGTCCAACTACAATAAAGCTAACACTAACTTTTGGCTTAACTTAATCGGGCAGTTTGGAGTTGTAGGCGAACGTTATGATCCTACGGGTGGATTGGCTTACTACACTGTTCCACCTAGAAGCTTGGAGGGAGTTGCCAGCGACCCTGTTAGAGCTTTAGTCTACGTCTGCCTAATGGTCGTAATATGCGTATTCTTCGCTGTGACTTGGGTGGAAGTAGGAGGCATGGACGCTAGGTCTGTCGCTAAACAGCTCGTCGACTCTGGTATGCAAATGGAAGGATTCAGAAGATCCTATGCCCCGATCCAGCAGATTCTATCCAGATACATTCCAACCGTCACCGTGCTTGGAGGGCTAACAATCGGGCTTATGGCTGCAATCGCAGATTTCCTAGGCGCATTCGGCTCAGGAGTTGGGATCTTGTTAACCATAGGAATTCTGGAGCAGTACTACCAATTGCTCGCTCGGGAGAAAGTAACAGAAATGTATCCTGCTCTAAGAGCCTTCATCGGGAAGTGAAAAAGCTGTTGAGAACCGTAGTGGTGACGGGGATACCTGGCGTAGGGAAGTCAACAGTTCTAGGCGAATTGCAGAACTTGGCGAAAGAGAAAGAGGCTAACCTGGTAACAGTAAACTACGGGACAGTAATGAATGAGCTGTTTCAAAATCTGGGCAAAAGTATACATAGGGACGAGATGCGACGCCAAGGGCTTGAGTCTCAGAGAAAGATACAGGAGCAGGCAGCTGAAATCATCGCAGGTAAAGCTAGGGATGGAATATTGGTTGTTGACACGCATTCCTTTGTTCGAACTTCAAGCGGCTTTTGGCCCGGCCTACCCTACAATGTCCTTGCAAAACTGAAGCCTTCACTCTTCGTTTTGGTAGAAGCTTCGACTGACGAAATAGCGATGAGAAGACAGAAGGATAAGACTAGGATGAGAGATGAAGGGTCGCTTGAAGAAGTGAAGTTTGACTTAACCTGGTCGCGGGCAACCGTCTCTTCCTGCGCAGTGTTAGCGGCTGCACCAGCAATAATTATAAAGAATGAAACTGGAAAACAGAGGCAGGCAGCTGAAAGACTGTGGAACGCCATATCCAACCTCTGAGGAGGGCTAACAGTGAGTTTCATTGATACATTGTGGAATTGGTTGATGCTTGCCCTAAGTCCCTACCACTCAATACCGAACTCCACATTCTTCATTTTGGGCGTAGCACTCCTACTGTCTCTAGCTACATCCCTCGCCAACAGGTTCCTAGTCGACATTGAAAAGATGAAGTCTGCCATGAAAGAAGTTAGCGCGTGGAAAAGAGAGCTTGACAAAGCGAAAAAGACAGGGGACAAGCAGCTCCTAGCGAAAGTGATGAAGAAGCAGCAGGCAATCATGCGAGTTCAAAGCAAAATGAGTTGGGATAGGATGAAAGTCAGCTTCATGTTCTTCATACCTTTCTACCTCGTTTGGATAGTTCTCGGAGGATTCTACAGCAACATCTCCGTAGCTCTCTCCCCATTCCGTGTCCCCTATCTACTCGGCGGAAACCCTGTATCCCCAGGATCTATTGGCCTAGTATTCATATCTTGGTACATAATCTGCTCCCTAGCGTCAAGTCTTCCTTTATCTAGAGTGTTGGGGATCTATCCTGAGGAGAGCTAGGCGATGCCTAAGCCCTCTGAAAGGACAGGGTCCCGTAGACGCGTTGCCTTAAGACTTCCCGGCGGCACCCCTGCAACGCGCTACGAAGAGAGAAGGGAAAAGCCAGCACATTGTTCCAACTGCGGAGCAACTTTGCACGGCGTACCCACTGGCCGAGCAAGAATCCCTAAGAGCAGTAGAAAACCATCAAGACCTTACAGCGGCTTTCTATGCGCCTCCTGCCTGCGAGAGGCCATAAAAAGCATGGCTAGGAAAACTATGTAACATGCCCATCGTCATAACTATAAGCGGTTCTCATGGAACTGGAAAATCAACATATGCAAAGCTGTTGGCCGATCACTTTTCCCTGAGGCACATCTCTGCTGGACAGCTCTTTCGAGAAATAGCTGAAGCAAAGGGTCTGTCCCTAGAAGCTCTAACCGAAGTTGCGAGTAAAGACCCGGAGATTGACCGGCTAATAGATGCAAGAACAAAAGAAGAAGCTGAGAAAGGAAACGTTGTCATAGACGGACAACTAGCTGGCTGGATGGCTGGAGACAAGGCTGACCTAAAGATTTACTTGACCGCGCCTGAAAGGACAAGGGTCAAAAGAATAGCGGAAAGAGATGCCGTAACCTTCAAGGAGGCGGAAGGTCAGACCCTTGCGAGGGAGCGAATGGAAAAAGAACGGTTCAAAAGATACTACGGAATGAATCTAGAAGACATTTCAATATACGACTTGGTGGTAGATACGGCCCTATTGCCGATGGAAGACACGGCTAAAACCCTTAAAGCCATTGTACAAGATCTCGTCGAAAGATCATGAGCATTGGTCTCCAAGAGCTTCTTCACGGTAAGCAATAGCCTCGAATTCCTTCTAGTCGACGGTACGAGAGGCATGTGCTTCGAAACACATTTATCTGAAACCAACTATTCCGTGATCTTTGCGATGTAGTTTAAGAAAGTGCCTGACCGATTTCTATTTAAGGTATTTATACTTCCTTGAATGTCGATCTTAAGACTATAATGAGCAACTGCGTTGCGAGAATACGGTAGGATATGGTGAGGAGGACTTACTGAATTTGTCAGCCATGGAAATAGGAAGAATATGCGTGAAGTTGTTGGGTAGAGAAGCTGGGAAGAAATGTGTGATAGTCGACGCTGTCGACAAGAACTTCGTCATTGTCACAGGTCCAAAACAACTAACAGGTGTAAAGAGGAGAAAGGCCAACGCGAAGCATCTTGAGTTTACAAACGAGCGAATTGAAGTCAAGAAAGGCGCAAGCGACGACGAAGTGATGAAGATCATCGACAGAAGCAAGAAGAAAGACTTCATGAAGTCTGAAGTCAAGCCGAAAACAGTGTGATTCAAAAGCCCTATTTCAAGCTCATTCTTTTCGCTACGGAGACTTCGTCGACGCTGTGAACCACCGCCCCCAGTCCTTCGACGCAATGTTTCACCCTATCAATCTCTATGTCACTCCCATCTATTGCTACTTTCACGCTTTCCGTGCTTTGATCTATCTCCGCCAGAGTAACGTGTACACTGTCAATCCCATGCAAGGATGCCAATTTAGCAGCCAGCTCATATATTGGGGGTTCATGAGGTTTCAAGACATCTAGAACCAAACGTTTAACAACAGGATTTAGGCGACCCATATGTTTCACGTCTAGCCGAACGTACCATCTTTCCTAACTACATAAAGATCATGACTGTTTTAATTCCTTGCTCTAAATAGCTGCAAGAAGCAGGCAGATCAGGGCAGTTACGACGCCTACCAAGATCATTTTGAACCCTGATAGAAAGATGTTTTCTCTCGAAATCTTACCTAGAAAGGCACCTAAGCCAAAAATCATTGCCATTATCAACAGGATTGAAAACACAAGCGCATGCTCTACACGGATTACGCCTACCAGCGCCAAGGCAAAGGGGATCATGGAAACCGCTGCCGCTAGGGCTGGAGAAACACCGTCTACAAAAGCAGCCCATAAGGAAGCTATTCGAAAAGCTTTGCTATGCATAGATCTCTTCAGATCTGCCAACATAGCTTTCCTCAGCTTCTTGTATCTTCGCAGTCTTTCAGCCCTCTCCGCCATGTAGGTGCCTGA
>CAZAQQ010000124.1:0-3723 GCA_964487485.1 uncultured Candidatus Bathyarchaeia archaeon
TCTTGGGGGGAGGCGAACACGACATATCTGATGCCTAGACCTGCTATTTCAGACAGGTAGTTTCGAAGTTCCTCGGAGCGCATGAAGATTGAAAGTTCAGCAGTAACCTCAGGTGGAACGAGTGCACAAGACGCTTTTTCTAGAGCAGGTTTAAGTCCATCATACAGACTGAACCTAGACAGAACCTCTTCCGAGGTTCCGAAAGCGACTATGCAGGAGGTAGTCCTCAACGTTTCGTAGAGTTTTGAATCGTATTTCGAGAAGATGTAGGAGGGAGCGATTATGCCCACTTCAAAACCCTTCTTCTTGATTTCTCCTAACCTGCTTACTGCCCATCGAATCATTCTTGGAGAAGCGTAGTTCAGGTGAACACTGTCGAAAAAACTTGAGATCTCAAGAACTTTAGGTCCCTGAGCTCCTAACCAGATTTTACAGCGCACCCTGCCTTCTCGGAGATCTTTCTCAATTTTTTCTCGTGTGTCCAAGAGGTGGTGTGGAACTCCTTCTGGGCTGCGGCGAGATACACACACTCGACGAAGTTCATCTTTGTCTCCGGGAACAATGCACAGCTCAAAGCGTTCGCCGTAAGCTCTGATTAAAGTAAGTAGAGTGCTTGATATCTCTCGGGGGCTGTGGAGGAAAGGGCTGAATCCAAGGCCGATTTCGATATTTCTTGTCCTTGAAGCAATCGCCGACGCCGTAATTGCGCCGTACTTATGAGAAGGTGTGTCACATAGCCAGAGAGAATCTAATCCTAAACGCTCTGCTTCAACACTCTTTTCGATGAGGCGATCGACGCTCTGCGTCACGTTTAAGCTCAAGCCAAACCTCAGTCTTTGCCCCCCCATGCCTTCATCAATTCTACTGCAGCTTCTCTCCAGCTCCTTCCATAGGGAGGTCCGAAAACCACTTCGTTCACTCCATGTTTAGTCATGGAACGGAAAGCCTGAACAATTCGTCCAGCATTTCCGCAAATGCTGAAGTCTTCTATGAGCTCTTCAGTCACATAGCGTGAAGCTTTTCTGGGGCCAAGTTTGGCAACTGCTTCCCGGATCTTTTCTGTTCTTTCGCTTTCAATTTTGGAAGCTTCTATTATGCTTTGAGGAGTGTCAGCGGCAACTATGGCCACAGTCTCTTTGGCCATCGCCATATCTTCTTTCTTGTGGATCAAGATGGTGGGAAGCCAAGCAACTATTCTGAAGGGTCTATCTTGCTCTTTTCTCTTATCAATTCCTCTCCTAACTGATGCGACTGCGCTTTCTACGTATTTTCTAGGTCCACTGACAATAACACCGTCAGCCACTTCACCTGCAAGCTCCAGCAGTTTCGAGCCTCGAGCTCCGAAGTATATTGGTATTCCGAAACTAGGTGCAAAACGGATCGAATAATCTTCGAGTGGAAACCTCCCGCGATATGTAACAGCTTCCTTGAGCCAAACTCTTCTGAGAAGATTTGCAGCATCAAGCAGAATCCGCCTAGGATTGTCAATTTCAATATGCTTCTTCGCGAGATCTCGCAGTCCACCCACACCCAACCCGAGCCTAAATCTGCCAGCGGCGATTTCCTGCAGTGTTGCTGAAGCTCTTGCTATGGTTGAAATGTTGTGGACGAGTGGGCTTGTTATGCCTATGCCGACTTTAGCATTTGAGGTGTTAAGAATAGCTAGGCTTGTCAGCGTGAATACGTCGTGAGCTCTATCAATATCTTCGCCTACCCAGATCCCGTGAATGTTCGTTTTTTCGGCTAGGGAACTAAACCAAAGGGTCTTTTCGATTGAGAGCCCTGTTGTAACTCCAATGCTAAGATCCAATCCTCGTTGATGATCTCCCATGTCAGATCTTCGCCAAAGCTACCTCGTCTTGGAAGAAACTACACATGTTCCGAGCACCCTAAAGCCATGTCGAGGCCTAGCTTCCAAATTCGTAGAGAAAGCTTAGAAATTTTTCTATCTCCTCTGGCGTATTGTAGAAGTGGGGAGACACTCTCAGACCTCCTCTTCGCACCGATATGATTATCCTCTTCCGGCGAAGTTTCTGCTCAACTTTTTCAGGATCTTTGCATGCTAGTTTCAAGATTCCAGACCTTTGCTCAGGCTCAATCGCAGATTCTACTCTCACTCCCTTACCTTTCTCTTGAACTGTTTCGATTATGAGGTTGGTTAGTTCCGTTACTCGTTTTTCAATTCGATCTAGGCCCAATTCTTCCAACAGACGAATTGCTTCATGCATTCCAGCAAATCCCGGGAAGTTCAATTGGCCATGCTCGAAGCGCCGCGCACTCTCGGCTGGTTTGAATTCTCGAAACGAGTAGTCATCGTAGTCTTCCGTTGAGCGGTAACCAACAAAGGATAGTCCCAATTCGTCTATCAAATCTTTTTTGATGTAGAAGAAGCCCGTGGCTATGGGTGAAAGAAGCCATTTGTATCCGCTTGTGGCCAGAAAATCAACTCCCAACCGCTTCACATCTACTGGCATTTGGCCCAGCGATTGCACAGCGTCTGTGATTACATAGGCATTGTTCTCATGCGCCAGCTTCGAAAGTTTTTCCAAGTTAATTTTGAAACCGTTTGAAAATTGAACATGGGAAACTGCGACAATTCTCGTGTCCCCGTTAATCCTGTTTTCGAAATCTTCCATCAACAGTCTTTCATTCTTGTTAGCGATAATCTCTAGCTGAAGGCAATGCCTCATGGCTTGATTCTGCCAAGGGAAGAGATTTGACGTGAACTCTAGATCTGATGTGACGATCTTGTCCCCTGTCTTCCAATCGATCCCGTTAGCTACTATGCTAATTCCTTCGGATGTGTTTGGTGTAAGCGCAATCTCGTCCACATGAGCGTTAATGAATCTGGCGATGCTTTTTCTCATCTCTTCTGTTGAAGCTTGCCATTTCGACCAATACACTTCGCCGTAATATTTTTCAACATTTGCTTTAACGCAAGCGTTTAAGACTCTTTGCGGAAGCGGACCTACAGATGCGTGATTCAGATACACATATTTTTTGGTTACCGGGAACTCGGAGCGAATTTCCTCAAATTTCAAGTGTTGCCTACCGCCTGACCAAAGGAATTTGCTAATTTAAAGCCTTTACAAGAAATCTAGGCAAAAGGCTTCCCGCTTGAGCAGAGGGTATCGAGAATAGGCGTTTAGAGTCTCGCATGGGAAATCAACGAACTCTGTGGCCTGATATGGCGTTGCGGCTGAGAACCTTAATACATAAATTGGGCATATTGTTCGCATAGTAAAGCACTGGGAAAGGTGGGTTATGGTTGAATTACTTAGAACTTGCCTTGGCTTCTTTCTTTCTGCTTGGGCTTTGGGGTTGTCTATTCAAGCTGGCTTCGCTTAAAGTGCCGCCTATAGATCTACTACTCCTCATGGGCATCGCCATGGTTGCAGTTACAATTTCATGTAAGGCACTTCTACATCAGTTTTCAGTTCCACTGGAAATTAGCTCCCTCTACGCCGTCTTCGCTGGAATAGTTGTTGTCCTTGGAGAGTTCCTACGAATAAGGGCGCTTAGTGTCGGCGATGCCTCTGTAGTTTTTCCAATAACAGGTCTATTCATCGTTATTCCCACGATATTTGGCCTCTTGTTTTTCCAAGAAGCCCTTTCTACAACAAAAGCACTTGGGATAGTATTGGCAGGGATCGCGATTTTCTTAATATCTCGCTAATTCCCGTTTGTGCACTGTGATCTAGCTATTTCAGCTCTCTCATCTGG
>CAZAQQ010000124.1:3823-5324 GCA_964487485.1 uncultured Candidatus Bathyarchaeia archaeon
TAGCCTCGCCAGCCACCCATCATTCCGCCCATATGACCGTATTTCGTGTTCCACATCATGTTAGGCCCATACTCAGGGAAAATCTGACCATTATATGGATCGATGAGCATCTCAAAGGCGCGTATGCCTGTACTCTTCTCGTAGTAGATCACATAGAAGTTATATTGAAACTCCATTACTTCATCGATGGCCAAGTCAGGATTCCCTAACGACACGAGATATCTTTGCGCAACATCTACTGCCTGATCCATCGAAATCCTGCTGCCAGACCGGTAGGCCGGTGGGCCTCCATACCGCTCTGTACCGCACATGGGGCACCGACCCCACATGCCAGTAGTCCGATCCCAATTTCCCCAACCCAGCCTCCCTAGGTACAAAGAACCTAAGAAAGCAATCCCAATCAACCCTACTACGATCAGAGCAACTCCGACTAACGCCCTGCTCTTCATTTTGCAGTCACCCTACGTCTTCAGCTGCTCCTTCATTTTGAGAAATTGCTCTTCTGTGATCTCGCCTCTAGCAAATCTCTCTTTCAATATTTCCAGCGATCGATCTCTTCGATACTCGGAAAAGGCTACTCGTCCTGAGAAAAGATAGTACCCCCCAAGCAATATCAAACCTATGAAGATGAGGAAGATGAAGATGCCGAAAAGCATTGGAACCCACATTAAGCCGTATCCACTCCAACCCATCATGCCCGGCCCCATCATCCACCTCCCCATGAACAGCATTGGGAGAATTAGCAAAATGGCTACCACAACCAGTAAAACTATCCACATTGGAGTTCCTTTCTCAGCCATTCTTCCTACCTAGGGATAAACTATATATTTATACGCATATATAAGTATAGTCGCCATAACTAGATAAGAATCAGGGGTCAGCCATGTCACAAGACTCGGATTTGGAGATGAAAATCTACGAGAAGCATGCGGCGCTGTGCCAAACATTGGCCAGCCCAGTCCGCCTTAGGATACTATATTCTCTTATGGAAGAAGAGAGGTCGGTTAACGAATTAGTCAGACTCCTAGGCATTCCCCAAGCCAACATCTCTCAGCACCTAGCCATCTTAAGGGAGAGGGGCGTAGTTGCAACGAGAAGAGAGGGCGTGAACATATACTACAAAATCGCTAACCCTAGGATCACCAAAGCATGCAGCCTAATAAGAGAAGTTCTATTCGAACAAATGGCTACCACTGGGCAAATGGCAAAACAGTATGAGAAGCTGGCAAAGTAAAAGGCTCTGCCGCCACTTCTATTATTCTCTAACAAAATAACTTAACCAAGCTTCCACAAACGAATCGGCTGCTCTGAAGAACCCTCAAAGTTAATGCCTTACATGATTTGTTAGAAATCCTGCCGAAAACGATTCAGTACATGCCGCCTAGGCGGCGATACTGCCAACCTCAAACACATTATGGTTTTCTCATCATTAAGCCGAGGAGCTCGAGCCAAGCCCAAGCTGTACATACTGCCCCATTGGCCAAGAAAACATATGATGCGA
>CAZAQQ010000125.1:0-5303 GCA_964487485.1 uncultured Candidatus Bathyarchaeia archaeon
TTTATCCTGATGTCAAGCATGGCCTTGGCGTCTGGGGTGGTGGAGAAAAACAGTTTTACGAGATCTCCAAGTTGATCGCCAAGCGTGGGTATGAGGTAGCGGTCTTAACATGCCGGTTTCCTGGACAATCCAGCGAGGAGCTCGCAGAAGGGGTAACGGTACTTAGGCTGGGATTAAGTAGGGAGCCGAAAACGGGTGGTGCATGTAGGGCAATTATGCCAATCTTCTCTTACGTACTCAAAACTGCAAAACAAGCACTGAATTTGAGTCCAGATCTGGTTCACTGTAATACTTACTTTCCAGTCTACTCAGGTAAGATAGCAACTCAACTCCGCAACGCACCTTTGGTAACCACCTTCCACGACATATATCGATTGAATGATTGGATCAACAGCCAAAGTTCAATTGTCTGGGGACTTCTTGGTCATGTTGTCACAATCGTCGCTGCCAGACTGCCACATGACCGAATAATAGCACCCTCGCCGCAATGCAAGCAAAAATTGATTGCCCTCGGCATTCCTAGTCAGAAAATCGCGGTAATTCCAAACGGCGTAAATTTGTCGCTTTTCGACTCCACACATGCCGAAAAAGTACCTTACCAGATACTTTACGTGGGGCGTTTAGTTCGTCTAAAACACGTGGATAGGCTCATCCATGCATTTGCTGAGGTCTTGAAGCAGGTACCTGAGGCTACGCTGAAAATAGTGGGCGACGGCTCTGAAAATGCAAATCTTCAAGGATTAGTTCGCAGCTTACGGCTGCAATCGAAAGTCACTTTCACCGGCGTAACACCAAGGTACGAGGGAGTAGCACGCTACTTCAAAGAGTCAACTGTCTTCGTGTTACCAAGCACTATCGAGGGAGAATCGATCGCCGCAAAAGAGGCCATGGCAGCGAGTCTTCCGGTAATTGCGATGAAAATAAGAGGTTCCGGCGTCCTAAGCTTGGTGCAAGATGAAGAAAATGGGTTCTTGGTACAGCCAAATCAGCCAACTATGCTTGCGGAGAGAATTATTGAACTTCTACAGGACGAAAAGAGGAGGAAAGCTATGGGCGCAGCTGGCAGAAAGTCCGTTGAGGGATACGACTGGAAAGCTGTAGCGGATCGCACGATTCAGGTATACCGCGAAGTAATGAAGTAATGCATAGTTTGTGTATCACTATTCTTCTTAAGCACGAAACGCGGCGAAGGCAACTTTCGGAAAGCGATCGTGTGAAAGTCTTAATTTGAGATGTCAAGGGTTGGGGTATGAATATTCACCGTGTAAGCCGTATTCTCGACCTAGCACTAGACCCCCGGATGCCCTACAACCTCATTGCAACAACGCTGCGAGCACGCAAACTACGTCGCATGATGAATCACGCCCACCCACATAGGAGACATCAGCTCTTCGTAGTCCTTACTTATGATGTGGAGCGTGAGTATGGAAGCCACCGCCTCAAAGGAAACGGTGCAACAGTCCCTCTATTTCTCAGAAGCATGCAAGATGCGGCGGAGAACGCAACAATCTTCGTTGAAGGTAGCTTGGTGGAAGAAAACTCAGAGATCCTGCGTTCCTTGGAGAAGAAGGGAATTGAAATTGGATTGCACGGGTACCGCCACGAGCTGTGGGGCCCTGCGCAGTGGTACCTCGCTGACAAGCCTTTAACGCTTAAACGGAGAAACTCGCTTCTCGACGCTGCAATTGAAGCTTTCCGAAGTTCGGGGTTGCGAAGGCCTGTGGTATTCCGAGCCCCCAACCTTGCAGCCGATTCGTCAACGATGCTATTGCTACTGGAAAAAGGTTTTCATGTAGACTCCTCCCTACCTGCACACAGGGGCGTTCCTCCGATCCCACAGTTTTTCGGTGGACCTGAAGGGCTTATCAGAATTCCTGTGACAGCAGAGCCAACACCTTCACTCTCACGCAAGCGCATCTTCCCCTATTACAGATACCGGACATGCAATTTGAAGAGCCTCAAGGAAATGAGGAATGATGAGTTGCTCCGATATGTATCCCGGATAGCAGCCCTTCAAGAAGCTCTGGGTTTCCCACCCCACCTCGTCATCGTTTCTCACTCGTGGGAATTCCTTAACCCTCTCATCGACCATCAAGACTACAGTTACTGCTCCCCCGCGAACTTTGAATTCTTACATGAACTCGTTCGCATTCTATCAGAGAATTTCGATGAAAAACGCGTGTCAATAAGTACCCTCGCAGAATTCTTTAAGGAGAAAATCAAATAAGTAAGAGTTGCTGTGGTCTTGACTTCGCTGTTGATCCCATGTTGGGTAAAGATTTTTCTTCGCGAAGATACCTTACTAGTCTACCGAGAGATAAGATCTCATAATTCTGAGAGAAATATTCCATTTGCCTTTCAAAGCTTTGAGAACTTAATGTCTTAGTAGAGATTCTGTGATAAATCATGATAACCCTAGTACGTCAGGGGCTATTGTATGAAGCTAGAATTCTTGAAATTAATGAAGTGCCCTTACTGTGAGAGCCATCTTGAGCCTGAAGACATATGTGAAGGAAAGGAAGGAGAGGCAGCTACCGGGTTTGTTTTTTGGCCAGCGTACTCTATTCTAACCTGTTCTGGCCTTCGGGCGAATACTGAATGCGACCCACAGACTCCTTCCAGAAAAGATTTGTTGGAGGCGTAGCCATGATCATGGCATGCATATTCCTCTCCGCCCTTCTCTTCCGCCACTTTCTCAGAAAGCGTTGACTTTGGTAGCCGCGCTGGGAGCCGAGGATGATAAATCACCGATGGTTATGTCTTCCTCTTCTTTCACAGTGAGGACCGGAGTAGACATGATGTCCTTGATTTGAACTTCCGCTTTAAGATCCTTCATTGACATTACGGCGACCTCCATCTATACGAAAAGTTTCCCATCCATTACTACTGCGCCGCAAGAAAAGACTACGTTCCCTAGTCCCTAGGTTTGTCGATCAAGGATTCAGGGGATTTGGATTTCAAGTTCGGTTCCCTCATCTTAATCCATCTATCAACTAACAATTGGGATCTTCTCAAAGAATCTTTCAACTACTTCCTTTAGTGGCGGAGGCGTTAGATAAGTTACAACTACTGTCGTGACGACCGATGCAAGAAGCGCCCAGACGATGGGCTGAAATCCTAAGAGCGCAGGGCCTGCCATGAAGCCCCCACCCCATTCTCTAGGAGCGAATGTAAGCCAAGATCCAATTGTGAGACTGACGATTAGACCGCTCAGGGCACCCTCTCTGTTAAGACGCGGCCATAGGAGGCCGACCAATATTGGAATCACTAGGGGCGCCACAAGAACAAGGGACGCTGTGATCATGAACGCTATAATAGCTGGTGGTCTAACGGCCAAAGCGATGCCAACGAGCGAAACAACAATCACGAAGGCTCTTCCGATCCATGCTAGAGTTGCTTCGGACGTCTGCGGTCTAAGTAGCAGAGTGATGTCCCTAGTCAACATCCCACTCATGCAGATCATTACTCCAGCGGCCGTCGAAATTGCCGCTGCGAAAGCACCAGTCATAAGCAGCGGAACCATCCAATAATAAGGTGACAGCTCTAGAACCATAGCTGGCACAATTGTGTCCGGGCTGGTGCTTGGCGGCAACGTTGGGAAGACAATTCTTCCAAAAACTCCTGCAAATGGAAGAAGGAATTCAGCGATCGCCGTGGCGGGTATCCAGAGAACTGCTACAAGCAGTATGACTTTTTCGCTCTTAGCAGCATAGCTCCATATGAACATGTGAGGCATGCAACAGAAGAACACGATTGGGTACGACACAAACCAAGAGAAGATCATCTGATACGTCCAATATGAGCCGGGACCGGGGAGCGACACCATAGCTTCCTCTGTACTTGCTACGAGGGTAAACGCCTCAGGAAGGCCTCGCCCAACACCTAAAATAAGAACTATTAGAAAAATAGTGATCAGCGATACCAGCATCCACGTGCCATGAAAGATGTCTGTCCAAGCAGTAGCGCGCATACCGCCTAATAACACGTAGGCCATGGTCATGATGGCAAAAACAACAATTCCAACCTCATAAGGTATAGCGCCTCTTGTGATAACGCTCAGAACAGTACCACATCCCACAAACTGTACGACAAAGTGACCAGTTGAGATGGCAAGTATGCCGCATATTGCGGCAAGCACTCGCATAAACCGCTGGCTGTAGAATCTATCAGCCAAGAAATCTGCCTGGGTAATATAGCCAAACCGGTTCCCGAGCCTCCGCATCTTTCTCCAAAGAAAAGCCATAAGAAATGACATTAGAGGTCCGGAACCTGCCATCGTTATCACACCAATGCCCGTTCTGTAAGCTAGTCCCGGCAGACCAAGGAACATAAACACACTCATCATCGTAGTATATGCGCCCATGAAAGCACCGAAGTAACCAATTTTCCTTCCAGCTAAGAAGTATTCGGCACTTGTGAGCGCACCCATAAACTTTTTGGCGGCGAAGCCAATAATTGAGCAAATAGCGACATAAGCTACTATTACCGCAAGTGAAATGGGAACTTCTCCATTCATGATCTCCTCACTCCTTCTTCCAGCGAGAACATGTAAATAGCAAGAACCGTGCCTACGACGGTGAAAACTAACATCCATGCGACGTAGATCGGCATCCAACCTCCGACCGGTCGCCAACTCCCATAAGGCACGACGAGGGCCGTCAGACAGCCTATCCCTATGAACGTCACTATAAAGCCAATAAAAGCAAAGAGGTTTATTCTATCTCGATCCGCTATTTTCGCCAAAGTCAATCCCCCCTCTAATATAATATGCTAAACATATGAAAAAAGGCGCTGTTACATCTAGACCTGATGTTCTCTTTGGGAGTATGTTATCCAGTTGATGTCTGTTGTATTGATGCCGGCCAGCATGAGTGGGCTTTTCCCGTTGTTTCCGTTTCTGCTTGAGAGGAATGGACTGAACCTGTAGTGCATGATGGCTAGCTTCAGTGAGTTTCTTGCGCAGTTCATCTTCTTGAATCCTCGGATCATCTTGAGCTTCATCTCCACCTTGTCTATGATGCTCTCAGTGATGTTGTTGTCTCTGAAAGAGTATGGAACTTGGAAGTGTGTCGTTAACACCTTGCGGTGGGCTACGATGCTGTTGATGGCTTGTCTGGATCCGTCATCGGTCCATTCATTTCGTCTATCCTTGATCTTTTGAAGGCTTTGATAGGCTTCAGCCAAGCTTGACGCGTAGAGGAACCGTCGAATCAAGATCTTCAGCTCCTCCTGCTTCATGGTTCGGCTGCGTTTAGGCATGAGCCGGTCGATTATCCGCTCCATGTGAACAACGCATCCTTGAA
>CAZAQQ010000126.1:0-3485 GCA_964487485.1 uncultured Candidatus Bathyarchaeia archaeon
TGGGCACAGGAGCGGCTGTTCCAACAAAAAACCGCGGCCTTTCAAGCGTCGTAGTCAAACGTGCTGGAGAAATACTCATGTTTGACTGTGGGGAAGGCACTCAAAGACAAATGGTTTCAGCCGGGATTGGCCTCTGCCGCAAAATGAAGATTTTCATCACCCATCTGCACGGCGACCATATTTTCGGTTTGACAGGGCTACTCCAATCCATGTCACTCCTAGGCAGGACGAGAGAACTTTATGTCTACGGCCCAACAGGATTGGGGGAATACCTCGACGCAGTTAGCCGAACAGCGCGACTTCACACAGTCTTCCCCGTGGAAGCACGTGAGATAAAGGAAGGCAAAGTTTACGAGGATAGAGAGTACGAGATTCAAGCCGCTCCAGCTGACCATGTGGTTGAATGCTTCGCTTACGCTTTAGTGGAAAAAGAGAAGCCCGGTAGATTCTACCTTGGTAAGGCTAAAGCGCTGAGAATACCAGAAGGCCCGCTTTGGAGGAGGCTGCAGCTAGGCGAGACTGTCTCAGTGGGCGGCAGGAAAGTGGAACCTAGAATGGTGTTAGGTTCGCCGAGACCTGGAGTAAAAATTGTGTATGCGCTGGATAGCAGACCATGCGACCATATTAGGAAGCTAGCTATGAAAGCTGACTTACTGATTCACGACGGCTCCTTTGACGACTCGTTGATAGAAAAGGCTATTTCAGACGGGCATTCCACAGCCAGTCAGGCAGCAGAGGTTGCGAAGAAAGCCAAAGTGAAAAGACTTGTGTTAACGCATTTGAGCGCGAGATATGAGAATCCAAAGCTGATTCTTAGTCAGGCGAAGAAAATCTTTCCCAAATCCATCGTAGCTTCTGACTTCTTAAGCTTGGAGGTTAGCGCCTCAGCCAAGTAGGCTTCTTAGTTTCTCAAGGCTTTCAGGGATCTCTTCCATAGACTCAACAATGACATAACCTTCGTACTCTACCTGCGCAAGCTTCGACTTCAACAAGGACCAATCCACTGTTCCTTGGCCTATCTTCCTGTGATGGTCGAAGCTGCCGCTGTTGTCGTGCGCGTGAATATGAGCTATGCGACACCCATGCTTTTCTAAGAATTCGGGTATTTTGTTTACAGTGTTCGCATGTCCGATGTCGAAAGCAATTCCAAGTTTTTCACTTTGGATCGATTTATAGAGCCTTTCGAAATCTTCAGGGGTTTTAAGTAAGAACTGGAATGGGTCTGGCATATTTTCGATCAAAATCCTTACTCCATTGTTTTCAGCGTTTTCTAGCAGGAGTTCTATTGAGTCAATGTTCAATTGCCAGTCCTTGTTCGGATAGATAGCGCTTAATCCCGAGCGCAATCCAGGGTGGAAAACCCAAAGTTTTGCTTCTATGAGACTTGCATGTTCTATCGATTTTGTCAGCCTCCTAGTTACTACTCTCCTTATTTCAGGGTTGAAAGTGGCCAGATTTATGTCGGCGAAAGGTGCGTGCACCACATACTCTAGGCTGAAAGTTCTCCTAAGCTCGTTCAGCACCCTCGCCCTTCGCTTGTTAATTCCCAGAGTGTCTTCATCCACCAATTCCCAAGCCTTGACGCCGTAGCTTTGAATAGCGTTTACAAGACTTTGGAAAGGGTTACCTAGCAGATGCAGAGCTGAAACACCTATTCTCAAGTCCTACCCCTCAAGGCTGAAGTGCTCGGAGCCAGCCAATCAATCAAGGAAGCTGGGTTGTCGCAGGTGATTTTGACTTTTATAGGACCCAGCGGTGACTCTGCGCTGGGCTTTGAGAAGGATATGTGACTCACGAAGGCGACCTGCTTGTTCAAGTACAACAGTATGGAACTGCTCGAAGACCCTGCCAGTAGAATTGCCCTAGCTGCATTGCGTATCCTATCTTGCCTGAGAAGATTCTGAAAGTTCAGCAACGCTTCTTTCCCCACCGCTTTAGCTCTTAACAGGACAGCGCCGTTCTGCCCCTCAATTTTCTCGAAGGCTCCGCCCACAACATTTCTAATTGCTTTTTCAACCTTCCCGATGTCTTCCGTGGGGTATACCGTGGCTTCAGCTTCAACAAATATTTCACCCAAGCTTCAAAGCCTCCCTTAACAGCCCGGCAAAATTCGTTTTGAACTTCTGAATAGATCCCTCATTCACCAGCATCTTGTCTGCTAATGCAATTACTTTCCCTATCCCAACATCCAACTCCCTTTTATCTCTAGCATCAAACTCCTTCCATGTCTTAGGGTCGTCGCTCCTCGAACGAGTTCTCAGTCGATTGAATCTGTTTTCAGCTGATGCGTGAATTGCAGCTACTGTTACTCTTGAGTAGTGTTTTTCAAGTATATTCACTTCCTCAATATTCCTAATGCCCTCAACCAGCACCGCGTTAGATTGATTGGCGTCTATCCTCGGAATAAGCCTACTCGCCACAACGCCAACCCCCTCCTCCTCCCTGATCTTGAGCATGATTTTTCCAACGTTTTCCGGTGTCGGCGCTAGTCCTCTTCTCTCCACCTCTTCCCTTATTATGTCGCCACAAGCGAATACTGGCAATCCAACCTCACGAGCTACTTGAGATGCCAAGCCTTTTCCGCAGCCCGGCATACCGGCAGTAGCTATGATACTTTTCTCAGTTTTCATAACTCAACTCTCTCTTCACCGGCTTCCCGTGTCCTCACTCTAACATCTTTAAGCCCCTCCTGCAAAGCTACCTTGGCCAGCCGCAGGAGATCTTCCCTACTTGGAGGAGGTAAGTCCTTAAGTTTCCTGTCTAGTATATCGCCCAGCGGGCTAAACTGTTGTAGGACATAGACCTTGCACTTCCCCGCTTTCCTCGATATCTTCCTGATAGACATGTCATCGTGAATGAGGTTTGGAACTATAGTGGTTCTGGCCTCCACTGCTATCCCCCTCTCCAGACATATCCCCAACGTTTTTTCAACATTCTTGAGAATAGGCTCTACTTCTTTAAGGCCTACCACTCTTCCATAAGCCTCGGGCTCTAGCGGGGCCTTCAAATCTATGGCAACGTAATCAATGAGTTTCCGATCTGCCAATACCTGCATGAGGGTTGGATTGCTTCCGTTGGTATTCAGGAAGGTTTTGAGACCAATCTTCTTCGCGTAGCTGCAAATTTCTGAAACGCCATCTGGCTGCAGAGCAGGTTCACCGCCCGAAAAGCCCACGGCGTCTATAAAATTGCAACTATTTCTGACTCTATTTTTCACTTCCTCCGCCTCAAACTCCTTTCCAGAATTTGCTGGGATCAAACTGGCATTTTGACAGTAGGGACAACGGAAATTGCAGCCAGCCATGAAGATCATGAACGCTACATGCCCAGAATAGTCTACGGTTGAAAAGTCAACGAAGCCGCCTAACCTCACCTTCAATGAAACTTCGCCTTTTGACGAATCTCAAGCAGAATGTGATTTCCCTAATCGCTCTGACTAAGCCATGCTTGTCAAAGTTTTAAATTTGCCGCTAAGCCATCTTGTT
>CAZAQQ010000126.1:3585-5264 GCA_964487485.1 uncultured Candidatus Bathyarchaeia archaeon
ATCTACTCAACGCTTCATGAAGTCAGGTGCGAGCCCTAAGATCTGCGCATATGGCTCATGATGATCTTGGAGTGCTACTTTTGGATAGTAACGTTTTCTTAAGACGAGCTTACTCAAGAGTTGTGTTGCTATCCCAACCAGAAAGCTGGTTAAGGATTCGGTAGCAATGCATAACTGGCACATCCATATAATGCCGAGATTGTAGCCGGGAAGACCTATGGCAGCTCCCTTTGAAAAAGTTTGCAGCAAAGTCTTGAAGCGAGTTGTTCCTAAGGCAACGGAGAGAAGAAAAGTACTAGACTTGTCTGAAGGAGTTAGGTGCAAGGTTGTTGAATGCGCAGCGGAATTTGGTCTTGAAGCAGAGGTTAGGCTGGACGGGTCTGTCGCGAAAGACACGTGGCTTAGCGGAGAGGCTGACATTGATATTTTCATGCGCGTTCCAACGAGTCTAAGCAGGGAGGAAATGGAAGAAAAGTCCCTAACAATAGCTAGAAATGCGATGGAGGGCTATAGAGTTGTTGAGAGATTTGCTGAACACCCTTACGTTGAGGCTTGGGTTAACGGAAGCCGTGTAAACATTGTCCCCTGCTACAGCGTAGAGAAGGGTAAGTGGCTTAGCGCAACTGATAGAACGCCTTTCCACACTGACTACATGAAAACCAAGCTCGATGAAAAGTTGAGGAATGAGGTCAGACTTTTAAAGAAATTCATGAAGGGCACAGGCATTTATGGCGCTGAAATAAAAGTCGGCGGATTCAGCGGAATGTTATGCGAGACTCTCACTCTTTTCTACGGTTCCTTTCAAGAAATCATCAGAGCTGCTTCAGACTGGAGAAGAAGACAGGTAATAGACCTCGAAGGATACTACGCTGATAGAGAAGACGAAATACACGATCTCTTCGAAGAACCTTTAATCGTCATAGACCCAGTTGACGGCGGAAGAAATGTTGCAGCAGCGGTTTCGGAGAAAAGATTTTGGGAATTCGTCAGCGCCGCTAGAGAGTTCTCGATGAAGCCAGGCCTAAAATTCTTTTATCCAACACCTCTCAAGGCTCTGAGAAAAAATGAACTAGTGAAAATAATCAAGCAGAGGGGCTCATCTCTAGTCTGTATGCAGTTTGGTGAGGTAAACGCTGTAGTCGACGTTTTATGGAGTCAACTGTATAAGACGGAATCTGCACTGAAAAATCTGTTTAAAGAAAACGACTTCGAAGTAATCAGATCAGCATGCTGGACGGATGAAAAAGAGTTCAATGCCATATTATTCGAGCTTAACAACGCGACCCTGCCCACCGCCAAGAAACATCTTGGGCCTCCGGTGACGAAGCGCAAGGAGTCGGATAAGTTTCTTAGGAAGCATATTGGAGCAAAAGACACTGTTTCAGGTCCGTGGATCGAAAAGGACAGATGGATCGCCGAAAAAACGAGGAAGCACGCCGATGCGAAGATTTTGCTTCGTCAAAGTTTAGTTGAGGGAGGCAGAGGCGTAGGAGTAGCGGCTAAGATCGCCCAAAGCGTGAAGAAAGACCTAAAGATTCTTTTGAACGAAGAAATAGTCAAGTTATGCAAAACCAACGAGAATTTCGTTGTTTTCTTGAGCGAATACCTAGTTGGAAGGCCTCCCTGGCTTGCGTAGCCCAACTCTGGTTGCAACCGAAGATCTTCACGAAGAGAAATAT
>CAZAQQ010000127.1:0-174 GCA_964487485.1 uncultured Candidatus Bathyarchaeia archaeon
ATCTCCTTGAATCTCTCCTTATACAGACGCTTAAGCTCAGGGGTACCAACAAAGAACTTCTCTGGCGTTGTGCCGTAGCGTTCACCAAATGCTTTAGGTAGCTGTTTTTTCTCCGCCAGCTCCACAAAGTAAGAAGACTTCATCACAGCGGTCAGTGGGGATCTTGCCATTAGT
>CAZAQQ010000127.1:184-5215 GCA_964487485.1 uncultured Candidatus Bathyarchaeia archaeon
TTTCTTTTTCAAGATCTCAACACATTTCAGAACCTGCGCCTCCAAGTATACGGTTGGCGTACTCATTTCATTCATCATCGGAACCGGGCTCATTCCCGTGCCTCCGCCTGCACCATCAAAAGTAACGTAATCAATTTTCGCCCCAGAAGCCAATTTGATGGTGAAGGCAACGGCAGCAGGTCTGTAGGCGCCGGTTTTCAGGGTGACGCGCTTTGCGCCTTGGCTCCTTAACCAGTCAATATCTTCTAGGAATTCCTGTTCGCTTGGCATTCCTACCCGGCTATGTCTCTCAAAAGTTTGGAAGACGCCTTCTTTGAAGGCTTCTTGGACGGCTTTATCTTCAGGGTCTGGGAGAATCATGTAGCCACGTTTTTTTAGCAGGATAGCTCTATCGAGGCCGTTTATCCTGACTTCACCGCCTATGGCCTTGGCGCCTTGGCCCCATTTCCTCTCAATGATGTTGACTTCAAGCTTGGATAGGGCGTATACATCTACGCCAAGTCTTTGATCTTCAACATTCGTTTGAATAGCTATATCGCCGTATTTGCCGTCCCACAGTTTGCGGAAGGTGTCGACCCTACGTTTTAGTTCCTTTGAGTAAGTTACCTTTCCATTTTGAATTTTCGCGTCAGGGTCTATACCGCAAACATTTTCTCCAACGGTCAGGATTATGCCTGAGGTTGCCGCCCCAATCGCTAGGCCGTCCCAGTTCAGCCGAGCAACGTCAGTGGAGCCATAAGCGCCGATTAAAACAGGAATTCTTAGGGGAATTCCTCCCACCTTGCTTTCAACGTTTACGTTTGGGAACAGCGCCACGTCTGAGTCGGCGGATATGCCTTCAGCGCCGATAAGAGACGAGTTAATGTTGAAATGGGACCAGTCTAGTCCGTAATCCTTAAGCGATCCAGCTGTGCTTTTGCCATATTGCGCTGGCTCAGGGTAGAGTATTTCTCTCCCCCTGAATGCAGCCAGACTTATTTCACATAAGAATGGACATTCCCTAATGCAAATAGGGCACATGCCGCTTGTAGGGCTTACATCCTTCACTCTTGTGAGCGTCCCAGTCGTCGACTTAGCGTTTAGATACGACGAATTTTTGTGAACTCTCTCCGACATTCCTAGCCACGGTCTCCTAGAGAAACGCCAAAAACCTTGGCTCAGAGTACCCGCTTTTAAGATTTACGCTCCACTACTGCCTTGGACTCGATGAAGGTCATGAGCAAATACAGAGAGGCAGGATGCCTGTAGATTTCCCCAATCCTTGATATGAGCGAGATGTTGCCAGAAGAGCTAAGATTTAGTCTTTCAGATTCGGCTTACTCTCTGCTTTTAATAAAAAATCAAGCTCAAACATAATTTTTATGTATAAAGTTCTTTTTATGTTCGCGAGTCTCTGGCTTAGAGGCAAAGGTCTGCGAAGTGTTAGAAATATTTTTCTTGATTAAGATTTTTTGTCGCCTAGCCATGTTCCGCAATTTTCTACCACTGGCAGATCGTTCAGCCGTGTCATGGGATGGTTATAGTTGGTGGGATAATGGAGACAATTGAGGATATTGATACTGAATATGAAAACTCTCTGACTAAAGTGTCGGTGCTGCGAGATTTGTCAGAGTTCACTGTAGCGGGGAAAACTGTTGGCCCTTTCAAAAGCGGCCAGGTTATGGAGGTAGCCCACTGGGTTGCTGAAAAACTCATTGAAGTAGGTGTAGCCAAATTCGAAGATGAACAAACATTAAGCTTAGCATCCTTGTCGAAGACCCATTGGAAGGAAACCATTCCCGCATCTAGGCAAATTGCGCCTCTGCAAGGCGATTTCTACTCAGCGCTAAGACGGTTTCTATTACGGTTGAAAATTGCAAGTCGATCCGACCCCAACAAGCTTAAGGAGTTTGAGAAAGCTCAGGGCCTAGCGAAAGACATCGCGAATTGCAGAATGAGGAAAATCATGGCCCTCGCAGCTGCCCCACCTCAAACCGACCAGGTAATGCAGAATCTAGCCTACGACGAAAGGGTGCTGTATAACCAGTTGAGCCGCATACTCAGTGATTGGCGAGAAAAAATACTTGGACAAGGCTTTCAGCTATGACTGTCCAGATTACTCCTGAAGAAAAATTCCAAGAATTCCTCAGATCATTCCAAACTGCGTTGGGAGAGTACAAATATAGAAGAAAACTTGCCCAAATGGCTGTTGCAAACTCGAAATCCTTAGTAATAGACTTTGAAGACTTGGTGATGTTTGATCCATCCCTCGCTAGAAGCCTAGTTGATAGGCCGGAAGAGTATGTTAGACACCTAAACGAATCCATACGAGCCCAAATGAAGATAGAAGACCCGGAATATGCGGAGCAAGTCAGGAAGTTCTTCGCTAGGTTCAAGAAGCTGCCTGACAGGATTTCCCTACGCAAAATAGGATCTGAACAAATCGGCAAGCTTGTGATGGTGGAGGGCATTATTGTAAGAGCGACACCTGTCAAGCCTTTCCTTGTGGAAGCCGTCTTCCAATGTAGGAGATGCAATGCGACAATTCCAGTTGAACAAACTGGAATAATTATGAGAGGCCCAGGATTCCACGGCGAGTGTAAAGGAACATTATTCGACCTCCTAGAGAAGCAGTCTGTTTTCATAGACTCTCAAGAACTAAGAATCCAAGAGAAACCTGAGGATCTGCCTCCAGGCCAGCTGCCGAGAACCATGGACATTAAGGTTCTAGAAGACCTCGTCGATGTGGCTAGGCCCGGAGATAGAGTTTCGATAACTGGCATTATCAAGGCCCAGCAGGAATTTCTCATTCGCCGAGGCAGGCTTAGAACCTTCGACCTTAACATGGAAGCGAACTATGTTGACGTTACTGGAAAAGAGGCTGAAGTTGTTGAAATAACGCCTGAGGAAGAAAAGGTCATAAAGGAGATTGCTCAAGACCCTTGGATTGAGCGGAAACTTCTCAGATCCATCGCCCCATCGATCTACGGATACGGCGACATCAAAGAAGCCATTCTGCTTCTGCTTTTCGCAGGAGTCCCAAAACACCTACCCGACGGTGTAACGATCAGAGGCGACGTAAATGTTCTGTTGGTCGGCGACCCAGGTGTAGCTAAAAGCCAACTGCTACAGTATGTGGCAAGGATAGCCCCTAGAGGCTTGTACACCAGCGGCAGGGGCACTACTGCGGCGGGACTCACTGCAGCTGTGCTAAGGGAGAAAACAGGTGGAATGATTTTGGAGGCTGGAGCTCTCGTCCTAGCGGATAGGGGAGTTGCGTCCATTGACGAAATTGATAAGATGAGGCCGGATGACAGAGTTGCAATACATGAAGCGCTGGAACAGCAAACAGTGTCTGTTGCCAAAGGAGGCATAGTCGCAACGCTGAACGCTAGGGCTGCGGTTTTGGCTGCTGCTAATCCAGCGCTTGGCAGATACGATCCCTATCAAAATATCAGTGAGAACATAAATTTGCCAGTAACACTTCTGTCAAGATTCGATTTGATCTTCGTTATGAGGGACGTTCCTGAACCCGAAACAGACGCGAAGATGTCTGAGCATATTCTTACGCTGCATAAAATGAAAGCGCCCCCCGAGGAAAGCCCGCTTCCACCGGATGTTCTCAGGAAGTATATTAGCTACGCTAAGAGGACCAACCCGGTTCTAACCGACGAGGCGATTAGCGAGTTGAGGGGTTTCTACCTAAAGATGAGATCATCTGAGTCATCGGAATCTCCTATTGCGATTACTCCCAGGCAGCTTGAGGGGTTGGTTAGGTTGGCTGAGGCTCGAGCCAGAACCTTCCTGAGGAATAGTGTTACCGTTGAAGACGCTAGGGCTGTGATAAGGCTTATGACTGTTTCACTTGATCACGTTGGAATTGACACAGGAACTGGAAGAATGGATATAGATGTCATAATGACTGGTAAACCAAAAAGTTTGAGGGATAGAATGCAAGCCGTCTTGAGGACAATTGCTGAAATGGAAAAAGAAACGGGCACTGCAGAGGAGAAGCTGCTCCATAGTGTATTGATGGAAAAACTTGGTCTTAGCGAAGGCGAAGTTCAAGCGATTGTGAACCAACTAGTAAAAGAGGGACTGCTGTATTCTCCCGAGACTGGACGCATAAAGCGAACGGCTGCTTGAGGAAGGAAGCAGTTGAACCTTTGAGCTTCTGCATATAAGCTTTACATAAGCCGCCTTATCGCGCTCTCCTCATTCATGGGTTGGCTGAGCGGATATTATCTTGCTCAGCGTAGAATAGGTGAAAGGTGCTTTTTGGGTTTAAGCGGTTTTTCTGCTTTCCATCTCTTTCAGGGCAGCATCGAACTCTATGGCGATTAAGTGCTCCGCCAGTGGGTTTGACTCGCGGTTGAGTGTGACCATCTTAGCATGGCCTATCCGTCTCGTATGCTTCACCAGCCTAATCTCTTCGAGCTTCGGCAACTCCTTCCATACGGTTTTTGGCGTGATTCCAGCGTATTCAGCCAGTTCCTTCATGGAGAGGTCGTAGCCGCGATTCAGGATTAGCACGTCAAGCATCCTAGCTAGTGGCGTGCCGAATAGTCTAGCGAATGTCCCGTGAACTGCAGGCTTCTTCACATTCATCTCCCCCACTCTCTCTTCTACGTAACCACGCATACCAGACCTTATGGATCTCATACCTTACTCTGACCTCTTTTGGCCTAACTTAACCCTACTTGGCCTAAGGCGCGCAAGATATATAAGCATTACCAATCGTTCTTCTCAATATTACTCAAAGGTAATGTTTTCATCGCCTCGAAATGGGCGAAGGTCTTGAAGAAACCTACCGCGGATGAGCGGAAGGAAATCCGCCGTCTGATCCTCGAGAAGCTCGTCATGGGCAGGCATTGGGGAATGAACTACATCGCCCTCAGAGACATTCCAAAAGGCCTCCCGAAGGCTTACTCAACAGGTTGGTACCTCGATGAAATTGAGCAACTCACCAGAGAAGGCCTGCTGATGCCCTACAAGAAGGCTGAACCAATGCTCCGTCTAAACCTAGAAAGGAAGCGGGAGATCGAAAGCCTA
>CAZAQQ010000128.1:0-5128 GCA_964487485.1 uncultured Candidatus Bathyarchaeia archaeon
AAGTATTCGCAGACGGTAACGCCTAGATACACACTTGCTTCTCGAGCTGCCACAGGCATGTTAGATGTGTTTGCGACGAGAATTGTTCTGTCCATCATGGGGCGGCCGGTGTAGGGATCTATGAGTTTTGGAAAGTCTGTGAGTACCTCGCACATCTCATTACCTCGTTCCCCGCAACCAACGTATACTATGATCTTGGCATCACTCCACCTTGCGAGTTGGTGCAACATAATAGTCTTCCCAGTGCCAAAGCCACCTGGTATGCTGGCGGATCCACCCTTGGCAATGGGGAAAAAAGTGTCTATCACTCTTTGGCCTGTTACAAGAGGTTTATCAAGCGGCAGCCTACCATCCGGCCTAAAGGGTCTGGGCACACGCACTGGCCAGTCCTGCGCCAATTTGAGTTCGAACTCACCCCCGTCAGCTTTGATAAGCCCTATAGGTTTATCAACCGTGTATTCGCCTTCTTCAAGCCGCTGTAGATCGCCCTTAAGATAAGGTGGAACGATTATTGTATGCTCAACCGTCGGCATCTCTTGGACAGTTCCGATAACATCTCCACCCTCAACTTTGACGCCTTTTTTCACAGAGGGCTTGAAATGCCACTTCTTGTCTCTTGGAAGTGTGTTGACCTTTACTCCGCGCGTTATGAAGGCCCCTTTCATCTTCGAAATTACTTCAAGCGGCCTTCCGATGCCGTCAAGCGTATTACTGAGCAGGCCAGGCCCAAGTTCTGCGACCAGACGTTTCCCTGATCCTAAAACCTTTTCGCCGGGCTTAACTCCTGTCGTTGTCTCGTATACTTGAATCGTGAACTCTTCGCCAGTTATTCTAATCACTTCGCCGATAAGTCCTTCTTCTCCCACTTCAACAATCTCGCCAATCTCAATGTCTTTGATGCCGGAGGCTACTATGACGGATCCGCTGATCCACCTTATCCTTCCTTCTCTCGCGGTTCTTTTTTCCATACTCATTCAAGCCTCCCAAAGAGTATTTCAGATAAGTCTCCCCTCAGCCTTTCTTGGGCTCTCATTAGATGTGCCTCAAATGTATTGTTATAGTACTGTCGCATATTGCTCGTGTATACTATTGTCCCACCGATAGATTTCAGCGGCTGATCCCCAAGTTTTATTTCAACGGTTCCGCCCTTGATTCCTGCAATTCTTTTCTTTATGTTCTGTAAGTTTTCAGCTAGGATTCGCTTATCCCTTGGGTTCACCATCACTACAAAGTCGCTTCCCTGAATTCTAGCCGCAGCTTCCACCACAAGGTTCGCGAGAACCTTGTCGTACCCGCCTTTCCCCCCACCTTCCACAATTTTTCTCAGCCTATTCTCAGCTTCACTGAACACTTGCCTGAGGCATTCATCCTTGACCTCGAGGATTTTTTTCCTCAAGTCTATTTTGGCTTTGGCCAGTTCAGCCTTTTCCTCAACGACCAGTTCCTCACCCTTGGAGCGGGTTTTTTCCTTCCTAATAGATTCAGCCTGTCCTTCAGCTGCCTCGACTATTCGCCCTGCCTCTTCCCCTGCTTCATCAGTGAATTCCCTAATTTCCTCATCCGTTAGCGTTTGTATTTTAGACCTTAGGTTGTCCAGACTCATAGCTCAACCCTCATAACTTCATCAATGACGCGGGAAACCGCGTCTTCCAACTTCTTTCCAGCCTTTTCCTTCAAGTCATTAACATCCTTATCGAACTTCTTTTTCAACTCAGCCTTTTTTTCCTCTATCTCTTTCCGCTTTTTGGCTACCATGTCTTCGAGATACGTTCCGGATCGTGCATTTTCAATAATTTTGTCAGCCCTTTTCTTAGCATCATCCTTGATTTTCTCAGCCTCTTGTTGGGCCTTCACAATTCTTTCCTGCGCCTTCTTTTCTTCCTCAACTAAATCGGTTAACTCTTTGATTTCAAAAGACATTCTGCTATCCCTCCAGCTTTAACCTAGCTCCAACTGCTTGGCTTATGAGGTTGTACAGCTCACTGACCCTTTCACCAGTTGGGCCTTCGAAATCAGGTATTATGGCCAGCACTGGGCGGTCCTTGACAGTTGCCGCAAGCTTATCCACTTCCTCCTTGAGTCTCTTGGAAAACTTCTCGGGTACGATGATGACCTTGTATCTGCGTAGCCATAGGATGGCTATAAGCTTCGCAACTGCCTCCTCAATACTCCTAACCGGATAAGCGTGGACACCTGCAAATCTAAAGCCAGTCGCAAGATATTTGTCAGCGATTATGGCCACACTCATGGCCCAACTCAAACCTGATAGCAATTTGTTGTACTGGCTGAAATATAAAAGGCTAGTCGTGGGCAAGAAACTGCTTTTCTGCTTGGGCTTGAGAAGTTGGCTAGGTTAATATTCTTTCTTTTCATACTTTCTGGGTGAGGATGCGATATGAATGGCTGATTCTAAGGTTTCAGAAATCCGTAAGCGGGATGGAAGGATTGTTACGTTTGAGCCGCAAAAGATTACGGGTGCTATTCGCAAGGCTATTATCGCTGTTGGGCTCGAAGACGGCCGAGTGGCACAAAAGTTAGCAAACCAAACCGTGGCTCTTATCGAAGAGCGGTTTGAAGGCAAAATACCGACTGTTGAAGATGTGCAGGACATTGTGGAGACTGTTTTGATCAAGAATGGTTATGCGGATGTTGCTAAGGCTTACATATTGTACCGTCAAAAAAGAGCTGAAATCAGGGAAGCCAAGAGATTCTTCGGAGTCGAGGATGAACTAAAGCTGACGGTCAATGCCATAAGCGTCTTACAGAGAAGATACTTGCTGAAAGATGAGAAGGGGAACGTAGTTGAAACTCCAGCGCAAATGTTTCGCAGAGTAGCTAAATCGGTCGCGGCTGTAGACCTCATCTATGATGAGAATGCGGATGTAAAGAAGACTGAAGAAGAATTCTATCAATTGCTGTCAAAACTCGAGTTTATGCCTAATTCTCCCACGCTAATGAATGCGGGAACAGAGTTAGGCCAGCTATCCGCCTGTTTCGTGCTGCCTGTCGAAGATTCATTACGCAGCATTTTTGATGCCGTGAAGAACATGGCGATCATCCATCAGTCTGGCGGCGGCACCGGATTCTCTTTCACAAGGTTGAGGCCCAGAGGAGATGTTGTTAAATTAACTAAGGGCATAGCGTCCGGGCCAATTTCCTTCATGCGAGTATTCGATGTGGCGACGGAAGTCATAAAGCAAGGTGGTAAGAGAAGAGGCGCAAACATGGGTATTCTAAGGGCGGATCATCCAGAGATATTGGAGTTCATCGCAGCGAAAGCAAAAGAAGATTTCTTAACGAACTTCAATTTATCCGTGGCTGTCACCGACGCGTTCATGGAAGCTGTTCTGGCAGACAGGGAATATGGCTTGGTAAATCCTAGGTCAGGGGAGGTTGTTAGAAAGCTTCGGGCGAGAGATGTTTTTGATTTGATAGTGGCAATGGCTTGGAGAACAGGGGATCCAGGCATTGTGTTCATAGAGGAGATAAATAGACATAATCCAACGCCTCAGATAGGCCAAATTGAAAGTACGAATCCTTGCGGCGAGCAGCCTCTGCTTCCCTACGAATCATGCAACCTAGGATCAATAAATCTTTCAAAAATGCTTAGAAATGGGAAAATCGACTGGGAAAAGTTAGGAGAAACTGTTAGGAAGGCAGTTCACTTCCTCGATAATGTTATTGATGCGAGCAAGTTCCCACTGCCGGAAATACAAAAATTGACAAAGGCGAATAGGAAGATTGGACTAGGCGTCATGGGATTCGCTGAAATGCTTATCCAACTAAACATTCCATACGACTCGAAGGAAGCGGTTGCAACAGCTGAAGAAGTTATGAAGTTCATCACAGAGGAGGCTGTGAGAAAATCAGTTGAGATTGGTGAGGAAAGAGGTTCATTCCCAAATTTGAAGGGCAGTGTCTGGGAGAAAAAGGGCTTGAAGGCACTTCGGAATGCGACATTGACAACAGTAGCGCCTACTGGAACGATCAGCATAATAGCGAGTTGCTCAAGCGGCATAGAGCCTCTTTTCGCAATCTCCTTCGTAAGAAGCGTAATGGAAGGTACAAAGCTACTGGAGGTAAATCCGCTCTTCGACAGCGTTGCTAGGCAAATGGGATTCTATGATAAGGAACTAATGGTTGAGATTGCGAAGAAGGGGTCAATTAAAGACTTTGCGGAAATTCCAGAAGAGGTTCGAAGAGTATTCGTCACAGCCCTTGATATTTCCCCTGAATGGCATGTAAGGATGCAGGCTGCCTTCCAAAAACACACGCACAACGCTGTATCAAAGACAATAAATCTTCCACATGATGCACCCATTGAAAGCGTCAGGAAGGCCTATCTTCTGGCATATGAGCTGAAATGTAAAGGAGTCACAGTGTATAGATATGGAAGCAAAAAAGAACAAGTCCTATACATAGGGGATGCCCTTGGCCTAGAAAAAGGCGAGACCCTAAAGTACGTAAGCGCAGAATCTGAATACGCTGGTGGTTGCCCGACTATGCACTGCCCGGGAAACTGAAGAGCATGTCTCCGAATTCTTTGGCTTTACATCATCATGCTAGAGCCTCAGCATAACTTGACGAAGAAAAGGTTATTACAACCGCGTACTTTACTTCTGATGCCAGTGGAGCTAAAGGTGAAATAACATGGAGAAAGCGGCATTAAGCCTAAAGAAAATTGACTTGGACTACGATGAAGAAGCCGATGTCTTATACATGAGCTTCGGCGAACCAAGAGAGGCGAAAGATAGCATTGAAGTCGAAAACGGAATCATATATAGAATTGGCGACAACGAGGTTGTAGGTATAACAATAACTAATTTTAAGGCTAGAGCGCATGCTTAAGAGCACGTCTCTAAATCCTTTGGCTTGACATTGTCTTGTTGGAACCTCGGCATAACCTCCTACAAAACTCTGAAATTTGCTAACGGGAAAGAACTGCACTCATTTACGGCGAACTAGTAACAAAGTAGACACGGGCTTGAAGCATTTTTGCGTTTACTTGGAGCACATCCTTGAGTAGCTGGAAGATCCTTGGAAGAAGTTGAAATCATATTCTTGGGATCCGGCGGCGGACGTTTTTCAACCATTACTCAAAAGAGACATACCGGCGGCATTAGGTTCA
>CAZAQQ010000129.1:0-2111 GCA_964487485.1 uncultured Candidatus Bathyarchaeia archaeon
ATATAACTTAAATCTTTGGATTTGAGTGGGCGCAGGAATAAAGGCCAACAAGGCATGCCCGAAGCTTGTGACCGATCCTCAGAGGATACCGACTTCTCCAGAGCATTAGGGGCACAAGTCAGCTAGGTTTCCGGCTGCCAATGGATCTGGGGCGCCTTTGGCACTATTTAAATAGAACTGGCTCAGTAGGAGCGATGCACCGGCCTTTGAGCCCCATAATCTTTCGATTTTCCCTGACTGGGACGACTTTTAAGATTCGTGCTTGAAAAACTATGCACGTTGCGTATATCGTTTTTGACAAGATCTTTTTATTAAATTTAATTGAAATCGCCCTAGAATTGAATTAAGCACAACAAGAATTGTGGCAGACACAAATCTCGGTGGAAAGTTTGTCGCATAAATTTGGCAAAGAATGGGAAAAGGAAGGATCTGTTCTAGGCGCGATCCGAGGAACAGTATTTCATCGGAACAAGCCCCTGAAAGAAAAGATCTCGTTAACCCTCCATCGCCTGAAGATACAGCATAGCAGGCTTGAAGGTGCTTCAATGAGGATGCTGCAGCATAGTAAGGAATTGTTCGAAAAGTGCGTGCTTGCACAGGGCGCGAAAGACTCTGCGAGAGCTGTGATGTACGCTCATGAATGCGCTGAGATAAGGAAAATAGCCAATGTGACTATCCGATGCGAGCTGGCTCTAGAGAAGGCGACGCTAAGATTAGAGACAATTGAAGAGTTTGGAGACTTTGCTTTTCAAATGAGCCCTGTCGCAAACGTCATCAATGCAGTCAAGAGCCAAATAACTGGCATAATGCCTGAAGTTTCCTTAGAACTCGGTCAAATAGGTGAGAACTTGAACGAACTGGTGTTTGAGATAGGCGAGTCCACAGAACACTCATGGAGTACGGAAACTTTGGACAGCGAAGCCCAGAAGATACTGAGCGAGGCCAATGTCCTCGCAGAACAAAGAATCAAGGATAGGTTTCCCGAGTTGCCAACACAGACTCCAACTGTTTCCATGACTGAAAGGACGCAAGAGCATGGACTGGTGAAGTGAGCCCAAGCAATTCCTGGAGGTCATCAAATGGTTCTAGACATGGAAACAGCTAGAAGATTTCTCGGTAAACCAGTTTTGGACCCTGCCGGAGCGAATATCGGCCGACTGGTTGGGCTCTCAACTGACATGAAGAATGAAGTCACATCTGTTGAAATTGAGTTTGGAAATGGGGAATTCCAGAGCTGCCCCATTTCTCAATTCAAAATCATAGACGGCGCAGTTGTCTTCATTCCTGCTTGGCAAGTTGAAGCTGAGAATCTGAACCGTGAGCTAGAAGTAGCGTCGAAAAGAATCAGCGCTTTGTCTGAGCTTTACAGAAGCGGTGAGATCCAGAAAGAAATCTATGATGAGTTATGCAAGCAACATGAGGCAGCGACGAAAGAAATATATGAGAGTCGGAAAATTCTGAGCGAAAGCCTTCGCAAGAAAATTGAGGAAATTAATGAAAAAATTGGGGAGCTTGAGTCATTTCTAGCCAACAACAAAATACAGCATGCATCAAAAGAACTTGACGATGAGGCCTATAAAATAGCCAGCAGCTCAATTCAATCCGGAATCAAACGCACTTTGCTCAGAAGAGAAAGCATAGAGAGACTCCTCAACGAATTGGAGAAGGTGAACTCAACGCCTAGCTCACCCCAGCCGGAGCCTTCGACGCCAAAAGGGGCTGAGATAGCCAAGCCGCTTGTTCCTGAAAGAGAAGAAGGCGTAATGGTTGTCCACATTGAGGAAGAATCTGAGTAGGGGTGATCGCCATCTCCTTTCTGAAGAAACTGGAGGAAAAGGTGCTTCACCTCACACCGTTAAGAGAGAGGATCTCGCACGCCCTTTATAGGCTTCAGCTTCAGAAAGAAAAATTAGAACAAACCATTGCGAAGCTACAGAAAAGAGATCAAGAAATATTCCAAAGATGTGTTGGTGCTACATTAGCTAAAGACACTGAACACGCAACGATTTACGCAAATGAGTGCGCTGAAATTAGGAAATTAGTTACGACTGTTCTAGCAAGTCAATTGGCGCTAGAGAGAGTAATCTTAAGACTTCAAACCGTCGAGGAGT
>CAZAQQ010000129.1:2211-5127 GCA_964487485.1 uncultured Candidatus Bathyarchaeia archaeon
GCAAGTCAATTGGCGCTAGAGAGAGTAATCTTAAGACTTCAAACCGTCGAGGAGTTTGGCGATGTCCTCGTCCAAGTCGCGCCAATAATGGGCATTGTCAACGAGACCAAGGGAAGAATACGAGACATAATCCCTGAAGTAGCAAACGAATTGGGCGAAGTGCACGGACTCCTCAATGACACATTGATTGAAACTGGAGACGTTGAAGCCAAGGATTTCGATGCGGAGGCTCTGGATGATGAGTCGAAAAGGGTGCTTGAAGAGTCAAGCGCAATAGCTGAGCAAAGGATCAAAGAGCAGTTCCCAGAGCTTCCAGTGCCAGAAGAGTCTGAAACAAGGGTTGAGAAAATACCTATTGCGATAACAGATAGTGGTGAAAAGGTGGACATAGAGCAGCTGGTTTATGATTACATCAAGTTGCAGAATGGAAGAATTAACGTCTCTAAATGTGCATCTTCATTGGGAGCTACCAAGGAGGACGTTAGGAGAGCCATAGACAAGCTAAAAGAAGATGGCCGAATTGTCTTGCAATGATGATCTAGGCCATTCTAGATCTTAGGCTCAAGAATTTTGGAAAAGCGATCTGGAAGTGGAAGTTTGGCTTCAGAAGAGCTTGAAAAGGCCGCGGCAAAATACGCGACCGACGCCATTCGTCTGGACAATCAAGGTCTGAGGGGGATGGCGGTTGCGAAATACCAGAAAGCTGTCGATATACTTCTAAAGCTATGTTCCCTGTATCCGAATTCACCTCAAAATCGGATCTACATGGAACGCGCGGAATCTTACAGAAATAGGGCGAAGGAGCTTCAGGGACAGGTTACACATCTAGAGGCCAGCAGAACTGTATCGGCTGTTCATCCCGCGAGATTCGAAGAACTAATACTTAGTGAAAAACCAGCCGTGACCTGGGACGATGTAGCAAATCTCGAAGATGCAAAAAAAGCCGTGGAAGAATCAATCATCTATCCAGTAAGAAGGCCAGATCTGTTTCCCTTAGGATGGCCTAGGGGGATACTATTTTTCGGGCCGCCTGGTTGCGGCAAAACACTCCTAGCAGCAGCGGTAGCGAGAGAAATAGACGCCAATTTCTATTGCGTAGACGCAAGTTCAATAATGTCGAAGTGGCTCGGTGAATCTGAGAAGAATGTTTCCCAACTCTTTCACCACGCAAGAGAGGCTTCGCGAAGCGGCCGACCGTCGATCATCTTCCTAGACGAAATCGATTCTCTCGTTGGCACACGAACGACTGAAGTGGGAGGAGAAGTTAGGACAAGAAACCAGTTTCTGAAAGAGATGGACGGTTTGGCCGATAAGAATAGGTCGTTGCACGTATATGTTATCGGCGCGACCAACAAACCTTGGACTTTGGATGAGCCGTTTATAAGGAGATTTCAAAAGAGGATTTGCATCCCTCTTCCAGACGCCGAAGCGCGCATAGAAATGTTCAAGATATGCTCAAGGGGCTTGAGATTAAGTCCCGACACATCTTTCGACGAAATAGCCAAGTTGACTGAAGGATACACTGGGAGTGACGTAAGAGACATTTTCCAATCAGCTCAAATGAAGGTTGTAGGCGAGTTCTTCCGTTTTGGCAACCCTGACGATAAGGACGATAGCCCAAGATACATCAGTATGGCCGACTTCCGACAAGTGCTAGCGGAGCGGAGACCTAGCGTCTCCAGTGAAATGATAAAGAACTATGAAAAGTGGTCTGAAGCATTTAAAGGTCTCTAGATCCGAGGTTTGAGCTGTATTGGTGGATGTAACTGACCTAAAGATTCTCGCTGAACTTGCAGAAAACGCGAAAACTACATTCGTCGCAATTGGAAAAAAACTACGGCTACATCCGAACGTTGTTGCTTATCGCGTGGGCAAAATGGAGCAGGCAGGAATAATCAAAGGGTATACTACAATCATTGATTTTGAAAGATTGGGATTGAGCGAACAGGTCTACATCGGCGCAAGTTTCTCAGGAAATGTCCCGAGAGATGAGGTATTGAAGGAGGTTGCATCTATACCTCAGACAGTTCAAGTCATGAGTTCTCTGGGGGCTCCCGAAAGCATAGTCTGCCTAGTAGGTAAGAACAAAGCCGAGATTGACCAAGCCATATCTAAAATTAGAAATCTGAACATGCGAATTGATTACACCGCCTCAATCATCAAAACCTACCATGACAACGGACGCCTAGGATTTTTCTTGAAGTTGCTATCACACGAAGTTGATGATGCCAGAAAATATGTGAAAAGAGAATCTGTAGAAGATTTGGAAGATCTAGAAGATCTAACCCGTGGAGGAAGTTAAGTCTGTTTAAACCCAAAACTTCGCTTTGGGACAGTATAAGAGAGAAAATCCAGCCAACACCTCTTAAGAAGAGAATTGCTGGTAATCTGCATAAACTGAAAGTCCAACTGAGGAAGTTGGAAAGCACTTCAAATCAATTGGCGGCCCGCGACAAACTCCTTTATGACAAATGCCTCTCCGCCCTTCAAACAAACGACAGATCCCTAGCTGCGTTGTACGCTGGAGAATGCTCCGAGCTAAGAAAAATAGCCAAGATCACCATGCATAGCCAGCTGGCGCTGGAAAGAATCGTGCTGAGGCTAGAAACAGTTGAAGAATTCGGAGACATTGCTTATTTGATGGCGCCTGTTAGGGGGATCGTTAGCAAAGTCAAGACGCAATTGGAAGGAGTTCTCCCGGAGATTTCGCTTCAGCTAGGCGAAGTAGATGAGTCTCTGCAGTCCATCGTGGGCGAGATCGGAGAGGCAACTGAAGCCGCGTCTGAAACTGACGCCCTAAGCGAAGAGGCCCGGAAGATACTTGCAGAGGCAAATATGGTTGCTGAACAAAGAATGAAGGATCGTTTCCCGGAGATACCGGCTATCCCGACACACGAAGCCCGCATTCAGTAAGAA